>JACQFK010000088.1 GCA_016200125.1 Planctomycetota bacterium | reverse complement strand
TTAACTGGAAGCAGTGACGTATTGCGTGTTGCGTGTTGCGTGAACACGCGGCACGCAACACGCAATACGCAGCACGGATCATTCAATGACTCCCTCCACCATCAAATTCGGCACCGCAGGCTGGCGGGCTGTCATGGCGAAAGAATTTACCTTTCACAACGTCCGGCTGGCGTCCCAGGGCGTCGCCGACTATCTCAAAACCGAACTGGCCAACCCGCAATCTCCCATCTATGGCCGCCCGCCCCACGTCATCATTGCTCACGACTGCCGTTTCCTTGGGCGCGATTTCGCCCTGGCTGTCGCAGAAATATTCACTGCCAACGGTCTCACGCCACTTTTAGGCAATCGCGACATGCCAACGCCCGTGCTGGCCTACACCATTCGCAAACGCAAGGCCATTGGCGGCATCAACCTCACCGCCAGCCACAATCCGCCCGAATATTCCGGCTTCAAATTCTCGCGCCACGACGGCGCGGGCGCTCCGCTCGAAGTCACCAAGCAAATCGAAGCCACCATCGTCAATCTTCAGGCGCAAAACTGGAATTTCGAAAGCGCCGTGGTCGGAACGTTCCAGTGCAAAACCATCGATCCGCAACCCGACTACTTCCGCCAAATTCGGAAACTCGTCGAATTCGCCACCATAAAAAAAGCGAAACTAAAAATCGCCGTCGATTTGATGTACGGCTGCGGATGGGGCTACCTCGACACCTTGCTGGCTGAGGCCGGCGCGAAGCTCACGGTGTTCCACAACGGATGCAACCCGCTCTTCGGCGGCCATCCCCCGGAACCAAGCCCCGAACATTTGTCTAAAGTAATCAAAACAGTGCGCGGGCGCAAAGCGCAGTTAGGTCTGGCCACCGACGGCGACGCCGACCGTTTCGGCATCGTGGACAAAGACGGCACATGGATCACGCCCAACCAAATCCTCGCCCTGACGCTGTATCACCTCAAAAAAAATCGCGGCTGGACCGGCGCGGTCGTGAGGACCGTTCCGACCAGTCACCAGGTTGATGCCGTCGCCCGGCTTCTCGGCGTCAAAGTCCACGAAGTGCCCGTCGGTTTCAAATACATTGGCGCGCTGATGGAAACTGAGCCTATCATCGTTGGCGGGGAAGAATCCGGCGGTTTGAGTGTCAAAGGCCACGTCCCCGAAAAAGACGGCATCCTCGCCTGCCTGCTCATGGCCGAACTCGTCGCGACCGAAAAGAAATCGCTCGGACAAATTCTCAAGCAATTAGAAAAGCAAACCGGCCCCTTCTACACCGAGCGCATCAACATCGCCATCGCGGCCGAGAAAAAAGAAATGCTCCTCTCGCGCCTGGCTGCCGGCCTGGACGCGCGAGGGGAAGATCCGTCTCGGCGTGGCCTCCTACTCGCTCCGCAACCTGAAGCGGGCGCAGGCGATCGAGGCGGTCAAGGCCTGCGGCGTCACCTACGTCAACATCAAGTCCGTCCATCTCGACTACAAGCTGTCGCCGGAGGAGCTCGCCGCGGGGCGGAAGGAGTTCGACGACGCCGGCCTGCAGGTCGTCGGCAGCGGCAACAACAGCCTGAACAGCGAGAAGGACATCGCCTCCCTCTTCGAGTACGCGAAAGCCGCCCGCTTCCCGCTCCTGGTGATCGCGCCGAAGCCCGACCTGCTCCCCTCCATCGAGGCGGCGGTCAAGAAGAGCGGCATCCCCGTCGCGATCCACAACCACGGCCCCGAGGACAAGATCTTCCCCGCGCCGAGCGACGCGCTCAAGCTGATCAAGGACCTGGACCCGCGCGTCGGGCTCTGCGTCGACGTGGGCCACACGACGCGCGCAGGGAAGGACGTCGTGAAGGAGATCGCCGACGGCGGCGCCCGCGTCCTCGACATGCATATGAAGGACCTGAAGGACCTGCTGAACCCGAAGTCGCAGTGCCCGGTGGGCGAGGGCAAGATGCCCGTGGCGGACATCTTCAAGCAGCTCCTGAAGCAGGAGTACAAGGGCTACGTCAACCTCGAGTACGAGATCGACGCGAACGATCCGGTGCCGGGGATGAAGAAGTCCTTCGACTTCATGCGGAAGGTCGTCAAGGAAGTCGAATAGCGAAAGAGAATAGCGGCAGAGCCGTTCCCTCCTCGATCCCCCCCGGGGGGACGCCAGGGGGCCCCCCCTTCCACCCCTATTCGCTATTCTCTTTCGCTATTCGTCCCTTGAGGTGCAGCATCCGCGCCGTGATCTCGGCGAAGGCGCGGCGCAGCGGCGCAACGGCCTCGGCCCCTTCCATCAGCTCCAGCACCCGCAGGCCCGCCTCGAAGGTCGACCGCCCCCGCTCGTCGTGCTGGGCGCGGACGGTCCACATCGCCGGCGGACCCGGCGGCAGCGCGACGCAGGGCAGCTCCGAAACCACGGGGAGCCGCCGGCTCATGTGGGAGCACTGGTGCCAGCTGCCGTCGAGCAGGACGAAGCCCAGGCGCCTCCCGGGCCGGACCTCGAGCGGCGGCGCGCCCTCCCTCGGATAGAGCAGCTGCCACTCGATCGAGGGATCCCTCAGCGGTCCCGGATCGAAGGCCGGCTCGCGCATGCCCACCGGCAGCAGCGGGGTGGACTCGACCATGCGGGCGAGCAGGCGCCCCGTGTTGGTGGGCTTGAAGCGTTCGCGCACGTGCTGGACGATCGCGATCGGCGTCCGGAAGCGGAGGCAGGGCAGCAGTTCGCAGCAGCAGGCGGCGGGGGGCAACCCGCATCCGGAGCAGCGCGGCTTGCGCTTCCTCCGGAGATGGCTCACTTGGCGGGCATCCCGACCGAAACCTCGTTGGAGGCGACGCTTTCGCCGCCGGTGTTGACGGCGGTCACGAGGTAGAAGTAGGTCTTGCCGGCGTCGGCCTTCAGGTCCGTGTAGGTCGTGCCCGTCAGCAGCGAGCCGATCACGGCATAGTCCTTCCCCTGGGTCGCGGAGCGCTTCACGAGGTAGTAGGTGGCCGTTCCCGCGGGGGGGACGGTCTTGGACGCGGCCCACTTCAGCGTCGCGCCCGCGGCCGCCAGGTCCGTGGGTGGCGCGGGCGGACCGTTCCCGCCGGCCAGGTAGACGATCTCGCTCATGGAGAGCGCGCGGTTGTAGAGGCGGATGTCGTCGAGCTGGCCGGGCCAGAAGGTGTGGAAGCCGGCGAAGCCGAACGTGAGGGGATCGGCGGAGGTCCCGGGCTCCCCGTTCCGCGTGCCGTTGCCGACCAGGGCCCCGTTGAAGTACATCGCCACCGAGTTGACGGAAACGGCGCAGAGGATGTGATACCACTTGTTGATCTCGGTCACGCCGGGGGAGAAGAGATCGATCACGGGCTGCCCGCCGGGGCCGTACTGCTGGAAAAGGATCCGGCCCTCGCCGTCGGGCGACTCCCAGACCCCGAAATTCCGCTGGGCGCCGTTGCCCTTCCCCACCATCCGGGTCCAGTCCTTCGCGATCCCGGTCTTCCGCTTCCAGAACGAGATCGTCATGTCGCCGGTGAGGCGCAGCACGGGGGAGTCGGGCACCGTGATGACGCCGGCGACGCCGTCGAGCTTGATGCAGCCGGGGTTCGGGAACTTGATCCCGGCGTCCGTCGTGGAGGTCGTTGCCCCCACGGAGTAGCTGCCGTTGAAGCCGTTCCCGGTGGCGTCGACGGCGGTCTTCGGGGCCTCGCCGTCGTCGCCCTTCCAGTAGCCGATGGGGCCGACGGGCGCCAGCATGTTGCCGGGCTGGGACTGCGGCTCGCTCGAGGCGCCGCTCGAGACGAGCAGGAGGCCGCAGGCCAGGCTCCGGAGGGCTTTGAGCATTATCGGTTTATATCCCATCCTCCCCCGTTGTTACCTCAATTCCGCCCGCGCGGCCCGGAAAAGTGATTCATTGATAGTCCTCGTTCAGGGAACGCAGGAAAGCGCGCAGCGCCTCGAGGTCGGCCGGCAGCAGCGCGATGCCCGCGAGCTCCGGCGCGCCGTTCGGCACCTGCCCCGCACGGACCAGGACCGAGAACTGCAGGTAATGGCCGAGCACGTCGTCGATCGACTCCTTCTGGCCCGTGTGGAAATAGGGGGCCGACTGGCCAGGGTCGCGAAGGCCCGGCGTCTTGAACAGCGCGACCGTGCCGTCGAGATCGGCATTCGTCGGCGGATTCGGGGCCCCCAGCAGCGCACGCAGATCGGCCTGCGGCGTCGGGACGTGGGGATTGGCGAAGACGTTCCAGAGGCCCAGGTCGGTTCGGGAGGGATCCGCCGGAATCGGGATGTCCAGGAGCCTGCCCAGACCCGCCGGATTGGCCGCCGAGGGCGGAAGGTCGGCATCGGTCCGGGTGGCCAGGGTCGGAAGCCCCGCGACCAGAACTGCGAACTGGCCCGCGCCGTGGATGCCGTCGTACTCGCTCTGGGCCGAGCCGATGTTGTGGAACTTGAAGTCCGTGAAGTCCGGGGGCGCGTGGCAGGAGATGCAGCTGCCGATCCTCCCCGCCGCCAGTTCCGGGGCGGACGGGGGCAGCGCGGAGGGCTCCGCAAGGAAGATCTTGAGGCCGTCGAGCTCCTTCGGACCGAACACGAAGTCCTGCGAGTGGAGCCCGAACGTGCCGTCGGCGGGCGTCACGAACTGCGGCGCGGCCAGGCCCGCGACCACGCCGCGCAGCCTGCGCGCGTAGTCCAGATTCGATTCCAGCGGATCGGGTCGGACGGGCAATCCGTTCCGAGCCAGGAAGAGGTCGAAGGGGGATCCCCTGAAGTCGCCCGCGGGATTCCGGGCGAAGCGGAGGGAATCGACGTAGGCGGCGATCAGCGCCGCGACCGCATCGAAGATCTGGAGGTCGGTGGCGGCCGCCACGTTGAGACGGAACGCGGGCGGCAGGCCCGCCAGGAGGACGGCGTAGCTCGGTCCCCCGAACTGCTGCGCGAGAGCTCCCGATCCATCATCGCCGCGGACCACGGCCGCGAGGTGGGCGACGGCTTGGGGCTGCTCCGCCGGCAGCCAGCCGTAGTTCCGGCCCGTCAGCGTCGCGCGGACGAGGTCCTGAAGCGTGCTGAACTCGCCGTCGAAGTGGAAGAAGGCCGGCACGGCGCGCGGGAGTGAGGCGTTGACCAGCGGCGGGGAGTTCCGGGGGGTGAAGCGCTTCCCGTCGCCGCGATCCGGAATCGGACTGCGGCGGGCGAAGTCGTCGTAGGTCCGGACGCCGCCGCCGGGACTCAAGGCGTGCTCGTCCACGAGGTGGCAGGCCCGGCAATTCATCGACTGCCCCTTGAAGGGTCCGATCAGGTTCTCCGTCACGCCGACGGTCTCGTCCATGACCGGGTCGCCGGTCGGCAGGACCGCGTTGGGATCTCCGCCGGCATTCTGGAAGAAGAACTGGGCGAAGCGGGTCTCGAGGAAGAGCCGCTCGCCCGCCTGGACCTCCGGCGGATCCGGGGTCTCCTCGGGCTCCTCGTCCCCGGGCCTCTGGCAGGCGGCCTGCATCAGCAGCGCCGCGGCGCAGGGCAGCAGCATCGGCTTGAAGTTCAGCATCGTCGTCCTCAAAAGTTCACGCCGAACACGAGACGGAACGAGTACTTCGTGTTGTCGCCGTCGGACAGATCCAGGCCGTTGAAGCTGACCTGCTTGAGGAAGGTCAGCGTGGCCCACCACGAGCCGCTGGCGACGTGCAGGTTGGGGCCGGCGTAGTACGCGTGGGTGCTCGCGTGCTCGATGATCGAGAAGCGGGCGATGTCGAGGGCCTCGAGGCCGACCGCGAAGTTGGGGCTGATCGACCAGGAGGCGCCGAGCGTGTTCGAGAGGATGTGCTCCCATCGCCACTCCGGGCTCGCGCCGGTCTCGCGCTCCAGCTCCGCTTCGTAGATGAAGTTGTAGGCGAAGGTGAAGGGGCCGGCCTCCTTGGAGAAGACAAGCTTCGCTTCGATCTCGTACTCCTCGTTGGAGAAGGCCAGCTCGGCGTAGAGCAGGCTGCCCACGAGGTCGCTCGACGGGTCGCTCACCTTGTACTTCCACTCCGTCGACATGCTCTTGAACCCGAAGCTTCGCTCGTTGTCGAAGCCGGGCGCCCCCGTGTTGCCCTGGTACTCGGAATTGAGGTAGATCGCCGCGTTGAGCCGGTCCGTGATGCCGTATTCGAGCTCCTCGCGCAGGAGCAGCGTGTTCCAGATTCCGGCGTCCTTCCGCGTCTGCAGGGTGCCCCACTGCTCGAACTCCCAGCTCCCCTGGGGCAGGGTTTTCGCCTCGTAGCTGTAGCTGAACTTCCGCTCGTCCGCGCGGGCCAGGGACGCGCCCGCGCACAGCAGGGCCGCGGCCAGCGCGGCCATCGCTCGAACCGATCGCATGGTTCCTCCGTAAACAAAAAAGCCAGAGACCCTTCCTCCAGGTCCCTGGCTGGCTGCCCGCGATCGGTGGCTGGCTGGGGACAAACGCCGTCACGCCCGGATCACCCCTTCAGAGGCAGCCTCCCCCGCCCGCTGCGGGCGCACTTCGCGCAGTATCCGAACAGCGTGTGATGGTGGTGGACGACGGCGAAGCGGTGGGCCCGCGCGGAGCGCTCCTGCTCCTCCTCGATGCGCGGGTTCGAGAACTCGAGGACCTCCTGGCAGCCCAGGCAGACCATGTGGTCGTGATGGCGGTGGCCGATCACGTGCTCGTAGACCGCGCGGTCGCGCCGGAAGGGCCGCTCCTCGACGAGGCCGGCGTCGACCATCACCTTCAGGGTCCGGTACACCGTCACGCGCCCCACCCCCCGAACCGCCTTGCGGGCCCAGGCGATCAGGTCCTCGGCGGTGAAATGCTGGTGGTGGGAGAAGACGATCTCCGCCAGCTTCAGGCGCTGGCGGGTGGCGGAGAGCCCGGCCGCGCGCAGCGCCGTCCGGAACGCCTCCATTTCCTTCGCGATGTCGAGGACCATGATTTGATACCTGGTTTCAATTACATTGTGCCGTCCGCGGCGGGAATGTCAAGGGATTAATTGATACCGGCTTTCAATTTCTTGGAGGCCGGCTCAGGCCCAGAGCCCCTGGAGCTTCTCGGGGTCCGGGACCGCCAGCGGGAACTGCTTGCTGAAGGCGTGGTCCTGGATGCCCGCCAGCTCGCGCAGCGCCTGGTGGAGGTGCTCGGGCTTCATCCGGATGCCCTTCTCCTGGTCCGTCTTGAGCGACTTCGGGTCGATGGGCACCAGGAACTGCTTCTCGTCCGTCGCGCCCACCACGCGGTCGCCCTTGATGCCGCGGCCCAGGAACATCGCCGAGCCGATCGACCAGTGGTCCTTGCCGTTGCCGTTGTTGTAATTCGGCGTGCGGCCCATCTCGCTCTGGACCACGACGACCAGCTGCTCGCGGATCTTCAGCTCCTCGGCCCGGCGGAGCACGTAATCGATCCCCGCGAGGAACTCCGGGATCAGCTTCATCTGGTCGACGTCGTTGTTGTTGTGGCTGTCGAACTGGCCGATCGTCAGGTTCGCCGACACGCAGACGCCCGCCTTGAAGGAGGCGAGCGCGATGTCGACCTGCTGGGACAGCCGCTCCTTCGACGGGTTCTTGGGCACGTAGGGCGTGACCCGCTGGAGCGTCTTGGAGTTCACCTGAGCGGCGTAGAGCATGCTCTCGGCGCGCTCGACGCGCGGCAGCCGGCACTCTCCCGCGCGCGACTCGTTCTGCTCCTTCAGCGCCTGCTCGATCCGGTCGAGGACGAACTTGTCGTGGTAGGCGTTCTGGACGACGCCGCCGATCGAGTCCGCGTTCGCCACCAGGTTGAGCGACTGCAGGTAGGGGATGCGCGCCATCGGCACCAGGTTGCCGGTGGTCGAGTAGTTGCCGAAGGTCAGGAACGCGAGCGGATACTGCGTCCCCTTGCAGGCGGCGACGAGCGCCGCAAACGTCGGATAGGCCAGGCTGTCGAGCTTCCCCGTCGCCATGTAGCGTGAGCAGGGGTCGTGGTTGTTGACCGAGTAGTCCAGGCCGTTGACGACGAGCAGTTCCGCGCCGTACTTCTTGAAGAAGTCTTCGTTGCTCATCCCGGTCTTGGCCTGCGCGGCGTTGGGGGCGTACTTGTGGCCGCCCTCGGTCCCGATGTCGCCCTCCTTGTAGAGGCGGTTGATGCCGCCGACGCCCTTGGGGTCCATCAGGTAGGTCGTATCCCAGCCCCCGGACGCGTTGAAGACGATGTAGAAGGGCCCCTCATAGGGCGCCGGTTCCGCCTGCGCGCCGGCGAGGCGAGGCAGCCCCAGCGGCAGCGCCACGCCGAGACCCGCGGTCCCGGCCAGCTTCAGGAAGTCGCGCCGTTCCATCGTCGACCTCACTCGTAGAGGAAATCGTCCTGCCGGAGCAGGAACGTCACCACGGCGCGCCAGGAGCGGATCGCATACGTCGCGTCCGCCTGGTGATGATTCGCGCCGCAGAACCAGCTTTCTTCCTTCCCGAACTTCTTCGCGCGGGCGTCCTCGAGGATCGCCGTGAACAGGCGGTAGGTCCGCTCGACCTCCGGATCGTCGGGCTCCCGGTCCCGGCCCAGGAGATGACGCTGCAGATGGACGATCGCCTGCCGGATCCTCGGCTCGGCGTCCGCGCTTTCCCCCGGCACCACGTCGGGCTCGATCCCGGGGAAGAGGCGCCGCTCGCCCGCGGGCTTGCTGAAGTCCAGCCCGACGTGCTTGCAGGAGACGTCGTTCGCCATGATGCGCTGGATCGCGCCCATCGCGCCGCTGGGATCGCTCATCCGCTCCGTCACGGCCTTCGAATCGATGCCGCCGTAGAGGATGCGGTACTCCTCCGAATCGAGGCGGCCCCAGCGCTGGCCGAAGACCGCCAGGATTTTGCGTTCGAGCTGCTCGGGGGTGAGCATCCGGACGATGCCCACGTCGTCCAGCTCCGCCCTCCGCGCCGGCGTGCGGAGGGCTTCGGCGAGGCCGTCGACCCGGTAGAAGGGCGACGCCGCCCAGGCCCTGAAGGCGGTCCTGAGGTTGAAGCCGGACTTCGCGAAGCGGTCGGCGATCTGGAGGATCTCGCGGCGCTGCTCCAGGTAGGCGCGGCGCTTCGGCGTGAAGAGGGTGTCGTCGATGTCCAGGGGCGGCTGAAGGACCTTCCGCCCGAACAGGATGTAATAGACGTGCTCGACCATGGCGACGGCGAAGCGGGGATCCTTGGCGGTCTCCTGTCCGAGCCACTGGAGGGAGCGCCACTTCTCGTCGGGCTGCAGAGGCTGCCCCTCGCGCCCCGGGGCGAACATGTCGGTGAACCAGCCCTCCTTGCGCGGCCCGTAGTTGCCCTCTTCGTTGAAGAAGTCCTTGAAGAGCCCCGCGACCGGGTCGATCGTCTTGTGGCAGACGACGCAGTCCGGAGCCTGGAGCGTCGGGTTGGCGAATTTCTTCGCGACGGCCGCCGCGTCGGTCACCCGCGGCGCGAGGGCCATCACGTCGACGCCCAGGAAGTGGCGGTAGTACATCCGCGCCCGGAGCCGGTTGCGGTTCGTGACGGTCGTCGGGTAGCGGCGCAGGTACTGGAACAGGGTCAACAGCCCGGCGTGGGGATAAAGGCCGGCGGCGGTCGGCTGGACCTTGTTGCTCCGGTTCCTGAGCGCGGGCAGATGGGCGGGGACGAACTCGAAGGGATCCTCGAGGTTCTGGAAGTCCTCTCGCATCAGCTCGAAGATGCCGTAGCCGC
>JACQFK010000087.1 GCA_016200125.1 Planctomycetota bacterium | reverse complement strand
TGGATTATACGACACACTTTTGCGGATGGTAGGGAGAATGCGCGCGGTGGCGTCCGAAATCAGCCGCGTCGCGCGATCGCGACAAAGATGGCCGCGGTCTTCGTTCCGCAGGGGAGCACGGCGTAGCGCGGGTCTGGCTCGAGCTCGTCCAGGCGGCGCAGGGCCGCGCGGCGGAATCGTCGGACCGGCAGGAAGGCGCGCAGCACCCGTTTCGCCAGCTCCTTCCCCTCCCAGAGGGCCGCGCCCTTGCGGCTGAGGAGGAGCTGCCCGAAGAGCTGCACTTTGAACGGCTTGAGGACCGCCAGGAATTCCCTCTTCGTGAACTCCCTGACGTGATGGCGCTGCAGGGGCCTCGCCGACCGCGGCGACCAGAGCTCCCGGTTGGGGGTCGAGACGATGAACTGCCCGTCCGATTTCAGGACCCGGCCGCATTCGGCGACGAAGCGCTCCGGGTCGGGGACGTGCTCGATCGTCTCGAAGGAGACGACCGTGTCGAAGGCCCGGTCGAAGGGGAGGCGGGCGGCGTCCGCCGCGACGTAGCGGGCGGGGTGGCGGCGGGCGTAGCGCAGGGCCTCGAGAGAGAGGTCCGCGCCCACGGCGTCCAGCATGGCGGTCCCGTACCCCGTGCCGCAGGCCACGTCGAGGATCCTTCCCCGGGCCTGCTCCCGAGCGAAGCGGTAGCGGGCGAGGTGCTCCTGGAGCGACGCCTCGACGGCCCCCTCGGGGACCAGCCGCTCCTCCTCAAAGCTCATGCGTCACGCGAAACGTGAAACACCACAAAGTTGAAACGAAACAAACGGTTCATTTCGTTGCATGCCGCCACCAGTCGAAGGTCTGCTGGAGGCCCTCGTCCAAGCTGTACTTCGGAGTCCAGCCGGTGGAGCGGAGCCGGGCCGTGTCGGCCTGGATCAGCTTCGGCTCGCCGGGCTTCTCGGGATAGGCCCCCCACTGGATCAGCTCCGGCCGGCCGCCCAGCCCGGCGATCTTCGTGACGATCTCCTTCACGCTCGGCGCCGAGCCGGAACCGACGTTCACACAGCCCTCCAGGCGGCTCTCCGCCACCGAGCAGACCCCCCGGGCGACGTCCTCCACATGCAGGTAGTCCAAGCGCTGGCCCCCGGTCGACACCTTGCTCGGCGTTCCCCGGAGCTGGCCGGTCATGACCGCCGCCACCAGGCGCCGCTCGTCCTCCCAGGGTCCGTACTGGTAAAAGAGCCGGATCCACGCCGAATCGGGCCGCCGCTCCAGGTCCCGCCGGAGCGCATCCTTGCACTCCGCGTAGAGCGTCGCGGGCTTCGTCGGCGAGTCCTCGCGCAGCAGCCCCGCTCCGAGGTCGTATTCGAAACAGGTGCCGATGAAGACCGCCCGGCCCCGCAGCTTCGCCAGCAACCTCCGGCTCGCCTCCAGGCAGTCCCGGTTCTCAGGGTCCGTCAGGTACTTCCCGGGCGCCGCGATCCACGCCAGATGGACCGCGACGTCCGCCTCGACCGGCACGTGATCCATCCCCCCTTCCCAGACGCGGATCTTCGCTTCCAGATCGCGGATCCGCCTCCGGTCGCTGGAGGGTCGGACGACGGCGTGCACCTCATGGCCGCGGAGGACCAGCTCGCGCGCGACGTGGGATCCGATGAAGCCCGTGGCGCCCGTCAAATGAACTTTCAACGGCGCGATTATACCCGCTACAATGCGGCCCCGATGTCAGAAAGGCCCCTTCGGGTGCTGTACGTCAACCCCTCCTCCGCGCCGGCCGGGTCGGTCCGCAGCCTCCGCTTCCTGATCCAGGGCTTCCCTCCCGGAGCCGTCGAGGCGGTCGTCCTGACCCCGCCGGGCCGGGCGGACGCCGAGTTCCGGGCCGCGGGCGCCCGGACCCTCCCCATCCCCGCGATCTCGCTCTTCCAGAACATCCGGGGCATCCCCGTCCGCGGTCTCCGCTGGGGCAGCGTCCTGCGCGCCGTCTGGCAACTGCGCCACGGCGAGGCCCTTCGCGACGCGATCCGCAACGTCGACCCCGACCTCGTCCACCTGAACGACCACGGGATGTTCCAGGCCGCCGTCGCCGCCCATCGCCTCGGCAAGCCGGTCCTGATGCACGTCCGCGCCGTCGCCGACCGGGAATCGGCGTGGCAGGGTCCGCTCACGGCCTACTTCCTCCGGCGCTACGTCGACCAGGTGGTCGCCATCGACCGGAGCGTCAGCGGGTCCCTCCCGCCGGTCGGCCCCGTCCGCGTCATCTACAACCCCGTGGCTTCCGACGCCGCCCTGCCCGCCCGCAGGGGGGGCCCGATCACCTTCTCCTTCCTCGCGGGACTCGCGGAGTTCAAAGGCGTCAGCGATCTCCTCGAAGCCGCCTCGATCCTGCGCGACCGCAAGGACCTCGTCTTCCGTCTCTATGGGGAGAACCGCTGGCCGCCGGACTTCCACGCCTCGTTGCGCGGAAGGCTCGGGTCCTGGCTCGGCCTGACGCGCGACGTCGAGCGCGACCTGCGAGAAGGCATCGTCCGCCGGGGGCTGCAGGACTCCGTCCGCCTCATGGGCCACGTCCCCGCGGAAGACGGCGTGTTCGCCGAGACGGACGTGGTCGTCTTCCCGAGCCGGCTGAACGGCGTCGGCCGCAGCGTCTTCGAGGCCGGCGTCCAGGGGATCCCCTCCGTCGTCGCGCTCCGGGACCGGGTGGAGGACATCGTCCAGGACGGCGTCACGGGCCTCATCGTCCCGGAGGCCGATCCGAAGGCCCTCGCGGCCGCGATCGCCCGGCTGGCGGACGATCCCGCCCTCCGTTCGCGCCTCGGGGAGCAGGCCCGGGCCCGCTACCGGACGCAGTTCGACGCGCGGTCGATCGCGGGGCAGATGCTCGAAACCTACGGCACGATGCTCGGTCCTTCACGGCGCGGCTGATCCGCGGTACCATCCTCCGATGCTCCGGACCCGCATCATTCCCTGCCTGCTCCTCAAGGAGGGGGGCCTCGTCAAGACGGTCCGCTTCGCGCAGCCCGCCTATGTGGGCGACCCCCTCAACGTCGTGAAGATCTTCAACACGAAGGAAGTCGACGAGCTGTTCCTCCTCGATATCGCCTGCAGGACGCCCGACCTGCCGCTCCTCCGGAGCATCGCCGGCGAAGCCTTCATGCCGCTCGCCTACGGCGGCGGCCTCCGCACGACCGAGGATGTCCGGGCCGTCCTGGCCTCGGGTTTCGAGAAGGTCGTGCTCAAGCCGGGCGATCTCACGCTCCTCCGGACATCGGCCGAGCTCGTCGGCTCCCAGAGCATCGTGGCGGCGATCGACGTGCAGGCGGGAAAGGTCCGTTCCCTCGGCGTCGATCCTGCGGACTGCGCCCGCGACGCCCAGGCGGCGGGCGCGGGGGAGATCCTGCTGAACTCGATGGACCGCGACGGAACGATGACCGGCTTTGACCTCGCGCTGATTCGCCGGGTCGCGGAGGCGGTCGGCGTGCCGCTGATCGCGCTCGGCGGAGCCGCCAGCACCAACGACCTCGCGGAGGCGATCAAGGCCGGCGCCGCCGCGGCCGCCGCCGGCAGCCTCTTCGTCTACCACGGCAAGCACCGCGCGGTGCTCATCAGCTATCCCGAGCGCCCATGACGAAGGTCTGCGGCCGCTGCGTCATGGATACCACGGATCCCGACATCGCCTTCGATGCCCGGGGAGTCTGCAACCACTGCCGCACCTACGATGAGAACGTCCGCGCACGCGTGTTCAGCGGCGACGAGGGCCGGCGCCGGCTCACCGCCCTCGTCGAGGAGATCCGGACCCAGGGCAAGGGCAGGGAGTACGACTGCGTCATCGGCGTGAGCGGCGGGGTCGACAGCACCTTCGTCGCCTGGAAGGCCAGGGAGCTGGGACTGCGGCCGCTCGCGGTCCACCTCGACAACGGGTGGGATTCGGAGCTCGCGGTGAAGAACATCGAGCGCACGCTGAAGACGCTCGCGATCGACCTCCAGACCCACGTCATGGACTGGCCCGAGTTCCGCGACCTGCAGCTGTCCTTCCTCAAAGCCTCCACGCCCGACTCGGAGATCCCCAGCGATCATGCGATCGTCGCGCTGCTGTTCCGGAAGGCGCGCGAAGCCGGCGTTGCCCACATCCTCTCGGGGGTGAACCAGCGGACCGAGAGCCATCTTCCCCGCGCCTGGTCGCGCGGCCACCAGGACTGGAAGTACATCCGCTCCGTCCACGCGCAGTTCGGAAGCCGGCCGCTCACGACGTTTCCCCATCAGGGAATGCTTCAGTTGATCCGCGACCGGTCTGCGATCCGATGGGTCGACCTGCTCAACCTCGTCGACTACTCGCGGAAGGACGCCATGAGAATCCTCGAGGAGAAGCTGGGCTGGACCTACTACGGCGGCAAGCACCACGAATCGATCTACACCCGCTTCTACCAGGGGGTCCTCCTGCCCCGCAAGTTCGGCTTCGACAAGCGCAAGTGCCACCTCTCGAGCCTCATCTGCTCCGGCGAGACGACCCGCGACGCCGCGCAGGCGGAACTGGCGAAGGAGCCCTATGCCCCGGAGCTCCAGGCCCAGGACCGGGAGTACGTGATCAAGAAGCTGGCGTTGACTCCGGAGGAGTTTGACCGCATCATGGCCCTTCCGCCCCGGCGCTTCGAGGACTATCCCTCCTACGACAGGGGATGGCTCTATCCCGCCCTGAGGGCGGTTTATCGTGCCTTCGGAGGCTGACGTGCCCGCGGACCTTGGCCTGATCGGCGCCGGCGCCTGGGGAAAGAACCTGGCTCGGAACTTCCACAAGCTCGGCGTCCTGCGTTCGATCTGCGACACGAACGCCGCGACGCTCGCCGCCTGCGGCGCCGGCTGCCCCGGCGCGCGGCTCACGGAGTCGGCGACGGACCTCTTCCACGATCCGGAGATCAAGCGGATCGCGATCGCGGCCCCCGCAGCCCAGCACTTCGCGCTCGCCAAGGCGGCGCTCGACTGGGGCAAGGACGTCTTCGTCGAGAAGCCCCTCTGCCTCGACCTGGACGAGGCCCGCGAACTCGAATCCCTCGCCGCCTCCGGCAAGCGCATCCTGATGGTCGGCCACCTCCTCCAGTATCACGCGTCCATCCGGCGGCTCCAGTCGCTCGTCAAGGAGGGCCGCCTCGGGGAACTGCAGTACCTCTCCTCCCACCGCCTCAATCTCGGCAAGGTCCGCAAGGAGGAGAACGCCCTCTGGAGCTTCGCCCCCCACGATCTCTCCGTGATCCTCTCGCTCCTGGGATCGATGCCCGACGACGTCGCCTGCTCCGGACAGGCCTACCTGACGAAGGGCGTCGCGGACACGACGATGACGCAACTCCGCTTCCCCAACAAGGTCCGGGCCCCGTGGAACCGGAAGCTTGCCCTGTATTCGAAGACCTCGGAGAAGGAGCCGGAGTACGTCGAGGTGCCGGAAAGCGAGCCGCTGGCCGACGAATGCGCCCATTTCCTGGACTGCTGCCGGACCCGCAAGGCGCCTCGGACCGACGCCGCCGAGGCGATCCGTGTTCTGTCCGTGCTCCGCGCCGCCCAATCCTGCCTGGATCGTGAGGAAGCCGCCATGATTTCAGCCGACTACTTCGCCCACCCCACGGCCGTGATCGATCCCGGCGCGCGGGTCGGCAAGGGATCCAAGATCTGGCACTTCTCCCACCTCATGGCCGGCTGCGAGCTCGGCGAGAGCTGCAACCTGGGCCAGAACGTCGTCGTCTCCCCCGACGTGAAGCTCGGGAGGAACGTCAAGGTCCAGAACAACGTCAGCCTTTTCACGGGCGTGACCTGCGAGGACGACGTCTTTCTCGGGCCCGGCGTGGTGTTCACGAACGTCCTCCGTCCCCGGTCCCGCTTCCCCCAGCGGGGCAACTACCAGCCCACGGTCGTCCGGCGGGGAGCGACCATCGGGGCCAACGCGACCGTCCTCTGCGGCCTCGAGCTCGGGGAATCCTGCTTCATCGGGGCCGGGGCCGTCGTGACGAAGAACGTGCCCGCCTTCGCGCTCATGGTCGGGAATCCCGCGAAGCAGACCGGATGGGTCTGCCGTCACGGCGACAAGCTGGATCTCCCCCTCACGGGCGACGGAACCGCCCACTGCACGAAATCCGCGACGCCCTACGTGCTCAAGAACGGGGTGTGCCGGCGTAGAACGACTTGATCTGATCCACGACGTAGGCCTGCTGCTCTTCCGTCAGTTCGGGATAGATCGGCAGCGCCAGCGAATCCGACGCCAGCGCCTCCGCCACCGGGAACTCGCCCTTGCGATGCCCCAGCGAGGCGAAGCACTCCTGGAGATGGAGCGGCAGCGGGTAGTAGATCTCCGTCCCCACCCCCTTCTCCGCGAGGAAGGCCTGCAGCTTGTCCCGGTCGGGAACGCGGATGACGAACTGATTGTAAATGTGGCCCGGGACGTCGCCCGGCAGCCGGACTTTCGAGAGCCCCGCCTTCCCGAATAGGGTGCGGTAGCGGTCGGCATTCGCCCGCCGCGCCCGGGACCAGGCCGGCAGGTGCTTCAGCTTCACCCGCAGCACCGCCGCCTGGATCGCGTCGAGCCGGAAGTTCCCGCCGACCTCCTTGTGGAAGTACTTGGGCTTCATGCCGTGCACGCGCAGCGTCCTGAGCGACTCGGCCGCCGCGGGATCGCGGGTCACGATCATGCCGCCGTCGCCAAAGCCGCCGAGATTCTTGGTCGGGAAGAACGAGAAGCAGCCGAGGGCGCCGACGGTCCCCGCCTGGCCGCCGCGGCCAGGATCGGATCCAGCTCGACGCTCCGGCCGTAAAGGTGGACCGGCAGGATCGCCTTGGTCTTCGCGGAGATCTTCGACTCCGCCTGCGCCGCAGAGATATTGAAGGAGTCGGCGTCGATGTCGACGAACACCGGCCGGGCGCCCAGCCGCACGACCACGCCCGCCGTCGCGAAGAACGAGTAGGTCGGGGTGATCACCTCGTCCCCGGGACCGACGCCCCGCGCCATCAGGGCGGCGAGCAGCGCGTCGGTGCCCGAGGAGACCCCCACCGCGGCCTGGACGCCGCAGAAGCGGGCGACCTCCTCCTCGAGCCCGCTCACTTCGGGGCCGAGGATGAACAGCTGGGAGTCGCAGACGCGGTCGATCGCCTCCCGGATTTCCGCCCGCAGCGGGGCGTACTGCGCCTTCAGATCGAGCAGGGGGACGCGCATTCGGTGGCCGCTCCTTTGCCGGAATCGGCGCGCATTATAAGATAGTCCCCGTGCCCTCCAAAGCGAATCCGCCCGACGTCTCGATCGTCGTCGTCACCCACAAGCACCGCAGGTACGTCGAACGCTGCCTCGACGCGCTCGGCCGGGTCCGCGGCGAGGCGTCGCTGGAGGTCTTCCTCGTCGACAACCGCTCCGGCGACGGCACGCCCGAGCTCGTGAAGAAGAAGTATCCCTGGGTGAGCGTCGAGGTGCGGGACCGCCGCCGCGGCTTCTCGGACAACCACAACTTCGCGCTGCGCCGCTCGTCGGGCCGCTACGTCCTCGTGCTCAACCCCGACACCGAGATCCGCCCCGGCGCGATCGCGGCGCTGCTCCGCTTCATGGACGCCCATCCCGACGCCGGCGTCTGCGGGGCGAAGCTGCTCTTCCCCGACGGCTCGGTCCAGCCCTCCTGCCGCCGCTTCCCGACGATCTCCTCGGTGCTCGCCCGGCGGACGCCGCTGCGGCTCTTCTCGAAAAGCTCGGCGGCCAACGCGCGCCACCTGATGCTCGACGCCCCGCCCTCGGGGCCCTGCGAAGTGGACTGGCTGCTCGGGGCCTGCCTCTTCGTCCGCCGCCGCGCCATCGACAACGTGGGCCTGCTCGACGAGGGCTACTACCTGTATGTCGAGGACATCGACTGGTGCTATCGGATGCACCAGAAGGGCTGGCGCGTGTTCTGGGTTCCCGACGCGGAGATCGTGCACCATCACCTGGCGGTCTCCGACCGGAGCCTGCTGAGCTGGCACTCCTGGGTTCACGCGAGGAGCATGATCCGGTATTATCGGAAGCATCTCGCGCCTTCCTTCCTGAGGCTGAGGACGGACACGTGAAACGCATCGAGCTGGCGATCCCCGGGGTCTGTCTCCTCGAGCCCAAGGTCTTCGAGGACGCCCGCGGCCACTTCTACGAGACCTACAGCGAGGACGTCTTCAAGGGCCTCGGGATCCCCGAGCGCTTCGTCCAGGACAACCACTCCTTCAGCCGCAAAGGCGTGCTGCGCGGACTTCACTACCAGCACGGAAAGCCGCAGGCCAAGCTCGTCCGCGTGCTGCAGGGGCACGTCTTCGACGTCGCGGTGGACATCCGTCGCGGCAGCCCGACCTTCGGCAAGTGGGTGGGCGAGATCCTGACGGGCGCGAACCGCCGCCAGATGTACGTCCCGGTCGGCTTCGCCCACGGATTCCTGGTGCTGAGCGAGACCGCCGAGTTCCTCTACAAGTGCTCGGACTTCTACGCCCCGAAGGAGGAGCGCGGGATCGCCTGGAACGACCCGAAGCTCGGCATCGCCTGGCCGCTCACGGGGATCACCCCCCTTCTCAACCCGAGGGATGCGGCTTATCCGGCTCTGGCCGACGCTCGCGACCTCCCCCAGCTTCCATAAACCAAAGAAGTCGATCTGTCAGTAGGCTCCCCTGCCCCCAAGCACCGCGGGGATCGTCCGGAGCAGGATCTTCACGTCCAGCCCCAGCGACCAGCGGTCCACGTACTCCAGGTCCATCCGCATCCAGTCGGCGAAGCTGGTCACCCGGTTGCGGCCCTGGACCTGCCAGAGGCCCGTGATGCCCGGCCGCATGGTCATCCTCCGGCGCTGCCAGGGCTCGAACTTCTCGACCTCGTAGACCGGCAAGGGCCGGGGACCGACGAGCGACATGTCCCCCTTCACCACGTTCCAGAGCTGCGGGAGCTCGTCGATCGAGGTCTTGCGCAGCAGCCGGCCCAGGCCGGTGACCCGCGGATCGTCCTTCATCTTGAAGACGGGCCCGTCCATCTCGGTGCGCGATTCGAGGCCCGCCCGCTCCTGGTCGGCGTCCTGCCTCATCGTCCGGAACTTGTAGAGCGTGAAGACCCGGCCGTTCATCCCCGCCCGGTCCTGCCGGAAGATCGCCGGACCCCTCGAGCCCAGCCGGACCAGCAGCGCCGCCAGCAGCAGGAAGGGCGAGAGCAGCGCCAGCATGAGGAGCGCGACCGTCACGTCGACGACGCGCTTCGCGAGGAGCGCGGCGCCGCCCTTGGGCGCCGTCGTGAACCTCAAGTACTCCCCGCCCGCCGCCTCCACCAGTTCCAGCCGCGAAATGGTCTTCTCCAGCGACGACAGCCGCAGGTGGACCGTGATGCCCATCGACTCGCAGTGGCGCACCAGGTCCAGCTGGCTCTCCATGGATCCGGAGGTCGGCAGCAGGTAGACCTCGTCCACGGGCATCTTCGAGGCGATCGACGGGAGGTCCGCGTAGGTCCCCAGCACCGTCCAGGAGCCGATCGGCCGGCTCGGGTCGGTCGCCTGCTCCGTGACGAAGCCGCGGATCTGGAAGACGGCCCCGGGCGCGCCCTCGAGGAACTCCGCCAGGGCGATCGCCTCCGGATGGATCCCGCCGATGACGACGTAGTGCCGGTCGTAGCCCTTCAGGGTGTAGTGCGCGAGGAAGGCCCGCGCGACCAGCCGCGTCGCAAAGAGCCCCGCGAAAGCCGTGACGCCGAAGAGGCCGATCAGGCTGCGGTGGACGTTGTAGCGCTTGAAGAGGGTCACGACGGCGAAGAGCGCCGCGATGCCGAGCGCGCAGGTCGCCGCCGACGCGACGGCGTGCATCGCGGCGCTCCGCGACCGGAAGCCCTCGTAGGTGTTCGGGATCCAGAGAAAGGCGCCCCAGATCGCGATCGACGCGGGCAGCAGCCAGAGATAGGTCCCGAGGGGATCGAGGCCCGGCCCCCAGGACATCCGGCGGCGGATCTCGTAGGCCAGCACGAACGAGGCCGCGACCACCAGGAGCTCCGCCGCGAAATAGGCGAAGACCCGGAGTCCCCGTCGCCGCCGGTTCAACATGGCCGTCTCATCTTACCCGCTGGACGTACATCTGCAGCGTCCCGGGAGGTCCCGCCACGGCGACCGGGGCCTGCAGGAGATCGCAGGACCGCAGGAGCGCGATGTAGGCCGGCCTCCGCTGCACGTCCTTCTCGCTGTACACGTAGTACTCGACCTCGCGGCTCCCGATCTGCTCCCGCAGCGCGGCCTCCGTGAGGCCGCTGTAGATCGACCGGCAGCCCGCGAGGTACGCGACCTGCGACACCGGTCCGGAAATCCCCGCGGGCGGCGGACCCTGCGACCGGATCCAGTCCGCCGCGCTCCGGGCGCTCTGCAGCTCATGGCGCCTGAGCCGGAACATTCCAAGTCCCGGAAGCACGGCGACCGCCAGCAGGACGGCCAGGCCCAGGGCGGGCCGGAGCTTCCGCTCCGCGGCGAACTCCAGTGCCCGCGTCATGCCGAGGGCTGCGAGCGCGTTCAACAGCGTCATCCCCGCGAGCAGATAGCGCCCGCTCATGAAGTCGTGCGCGCGCAGGACGAACAGCGTTCCGCCCAGCAGCCCCAGGGGCCAGCTGAAGTAGAACAGCCCGTTTCTCCAGCCGATCCGCTTCAGGGAGGCGAGTCCCAGCAGATGAAAGGGGATCAGCAGGCCCATCGCGGTCATCCGGAACATCGAGTGGACGTAGATGCCATAAAGACGCGACTTCGCGCCCGCCTCCTGCTCCGAGGCGCTCTCATCGCCCGCCAGCGCCCGCTCGGCGGAGCGGGCGCTCGCCCGCAGCGACAGAGCCCAGCGCCCCCGCTCCGCCTTCACCCAGAGCAGGTAGGGCGACGCCAGGAGGAGGGCGACGGCCAGCGTGACGAGCGCCCCGCTCGCGCGCTTCGCGGTCGAGTCGCGTCCGGACAGCGGCCAGGCGACGGCCAGCGTCACGGCGAGGAGCCCTTCGGGCCGCGCGAGGAACGCCGCCGACGCGCAGGCGCCGAGGACCGCCCCCCGCTCGAGCGACGGCTGCTCCCTCATCTTCCAGGCGAGCCTCAGCGACGAGAAGAGGAAGAACATGTACGCGCCTTCGGTCATCGCCTCGGACTGGACCTCGAGGATCGCCGGGCTGAACGCGTAGAGCAGGGTCGTGAAAAAGGCCGCGGGGCGTCCGAAGATGTCGCGGACCGTCAGGAAGAGCGGAAACGCGGCGGCGGCGCCGAGCAGGACCGAGACAGCGGCGCCCGCGGATTCCGTCCCGCCGGCCAGCGGGCCCGCGACGGCGACCAGCAGCGGATAGAGCGGATGGTAGGACAGCGACAGCGCGTCGTGGAAGCGCCCGGCCCTCATCCAGTCGGCCATGAGCAGCAGATTGCCGCCGTCCGTGCCGAAGATCGCGGTGCCGAGACAGGCGACGAGCCGGGCCAGGAAGGCCGCGCCGGCGAGCAGCGCGGCGAGCCGGGAGTCCGCCATGGCTACGAGTATATCCGGAGGGGCGGACTACTTGCGGGCCGCGAAGCGCTTTTCCCCGCAGGCGTAGGTGGAGCACTGCCCGTTGAACTCCCAGCAGTCTTTGTGGTGGGGCGTGCCGCAGCGGCGGCAGGCGACGCGCGCCTCGGGGGCGATGTCGGAGCCGCAGATCTGGCAGATCGGCCGGCCAGGGTCGGGCTCGCCCGCGGGCCCCTCCAGGATCTCGATCCCGCTGGCCCGCTGCCAGAAGAGCTCGATGCGGTCGTGCAGGCGGCCGGCGAGGTCGGCGAAGACCGCCAGGTCGTCCACGCCCGAGATCACGGACTCCTTGCGGACCATCAGGCGCGACGAATTGATCGAGACCAGGATGCGGTCGTTCCGCAGCAGGTTGCGCAGGTCCTCCATCGCCTGGCGCGCGGCGCCGTCGAGGTACTCCCGCGCGAAGCGCTCCTCGTTGGACTTGACGATGAAGCGACGGTCGAACTCCTCGTCGCCGATCCGGAGGTCGTTGGGCGTGCTGAGGCCGCCCTCGGGCCCCCGCTGGGGGAACACCTCGAGGCGGTGCGGCCAGCCCTCGGGGACGGTGTAGGTCAGCTGCGTGTGAAGGGTGCCGGAGGAGTCGCCCGACTCGTAGATCGACAGGAGCGCGCGGGCGCCGTGGTGGACGAAGGACACCTTCGGGCTCTGGAAGAGCTGGCGGTTGTGAAGCTCCCCGCCCCGCGACTCGGCGAAGCGCTGGTAGGCGCGGTTGAGCTCCGCCAGGTCATGGCCCCCGACGAGGACCTTTGCGGCCCGCGCGGAGACGGCGCCCGGCGGGGCGTCCCACTGCACGCGGTTGGCGTCCCTGAGGATGTCGTTGACCGTCTGCCAGATCCACCCGGCCCCGTAGATGATGAAGATGATGACGAAGATGACCAGGAGTTCCATACAACCGTTGGACGACTATCCGATGACCATTGTGTCACCGCTTCGGGGACTTTCGACGACCAGAGGATGAATTTCCAGTTTCCGGGTGCGCGGGTTGACCTTGCCCACCAGGAGCAGCCGGGCCTGGCACCAGGGGCACTTGCCGCGCTTGTCCACGTTGGAGGGCCGGGCCACGAGCCGCCGGCCGCAGGGGCACTTGAAGGGCAGCTTCTCGGGGACCTCGGCGATCTCCTGGAAATGGTCCTCGATGCGGTAGGACTTCCCCCCCGCCGTCTTCGTGGTGACCTTGGTCCCCGTCGTGGTGACGGAGGTGACGATCGGCGCGCGCGTCGGAGGCGCGGCCTTCGCCGGGGCGGGCTTGACGACGATCGCCTTGCGCACCGAGGGCGGCGGAGGCCCTTCGATGATGAACGTCGAGCCGCTGGCATCGGAATCGCCCAGGTAGACGGCCTCGAGGTGCCAGCGGCCCTGGCGGTCCTTGGTGCCCGTCAGCAGGAGGCGCTGGACGCAGACGGGGCAGCGGCCGTGGCCGTTCACGCGGGAGACGGGCACGCGGAGCCCCGCGCCGCAGGGGCAGGTGAAGCGGACCCTTTCGCCGGCCGCGGGCGGGGGCGGCGCGACCGCCCTGGACTTCACGGTTCGCTTGATCATGTTCCGTTGACCCCTTGTCGAGCGCTTCCTGCCTCTATCCTAACTCCCGTCGCCGCCGATTGTCACCGGAGAATCGTCCGCTGTAAAGATCAATCGACGCACGCGAAGATCCGAAGTGAGGGTGCGGGGGGGCCTCGGCGGGTCAGGCGCCGAAGATGTCGTCCAGCTTTCCCTTGGCCGCCTGGCCGAACTCCTGGGAGATCTTCTCGCCTTCGCTCTTGCGGTCGGCGATCTCGTTGAAGAGCTCGCCCAGCTTCGAGGAGACCTGGCTGGCATAGAGCCGGACCATGCCCAGGGTCGTCTTGTCGTCGAAGATGACGGCCAGGATGGTGCGCTCGCCGACGAGGGACAGCTGGATGTTGTCCTTCTTGCCCTGGTGGAACATGATCGAGAACTCCTCCTCGCCCAGGAGCTTCGCCATCTGCTTGGTGGCGGCGAAGGAGCCGGCGACGAGGGCGGAGATCGTGTCCATGTCGTAGGTGGAGGACTCGCCTTCCTTGGTGACGAGGTGGCCGTCCTTGTCGACGAGCAGGACGCAGCGGGCGTTGGCGTTCTTGAGGAAGGTGTTGAGAACCTTGGCGATCTTCTCGATGTCTTCCTTGTAGAAGACAAGCCGGGTCGATCTCAGTGACTCGTCCGCCTTGCCCATCGCCATGTTCTATCCCTCCGGGATTACTTTATCACACGACGGATCGATTCAGCAAAAATTCCAAACCGCTATTTGCCAGGCGGGGGCGGCAGGAACTCGAGGCCCTTGATGTTCTTCAGGGCGCCCGTGTACCAGGCCGCGCCGGCTCCGCCCAGGAGGAGGAGCAGGATGATGACGAAGATCAGGCCGCCCTTGCCCCCCTTCTTCTCGGCGGGCGCGGCGGCCGCGTGGGCCGGCGCCGGGGCCGGGCGCGGGGCGGGCGCAGGGGCCCGCGGAGCGGGCGGAGGAGGCGCGGGACGGGCCGCGGGAGCCGGGGGTGGAGGCGCCGGACGGGCCGAGGGCGCGGGAGGAGGCGGCGCGGGACGGGCCGCGGCCGGAGCCGGGGTCACCGCCGACGGGGGCCTCGGAGGCGGAGCCGCGGGGGCCGGCGCCGGAGCGCGGGCCGCCGGAGCGGCCGCCGCAGCCGCCGCGGGCGCGGAAGACTTCACGGGCGCGTACTCCTCGTTCAGCCGGTCCACGACCAGCTTGGAGATGCCCTTCAGGGTCTGCATGACTCCTTCGCCCTTCACGGCGACCGCCTCGAAGGTCGGGGCGCCGATCGGGTTCACCTTCGCGTTGAGTTCCGCGACGCTGAGGGCGCCCGGAAGATCGCGTTTGTTGTACTGGATGACCAGCGGGATCTTCCGGATGTCGACCCCGTAGTCCTTGAGGTTGCGCTCGAGGTTCTTGAACGACTCGATGTTGTCGTTCATCCGGTTCGGATCGGAGTCGGCGATGAACGAAACCCCGTCCGCCCCCTGCAGCACCAGCTTCCGGGTCGAATCGTAGTAGACCTGGCCCGGCACGGTGTACAGGAAGAGCTTCGTCTTCATTCCCGCCACCTGGCCCAGATCCAGGGGCATGAAGTCGAAGAACAGGGTGCGGTCCTGCTCCGTCGCGATCGAGGTCAGGTTGCCGCGCGCGGTGTCCGGCACCTTCTTGTGGATGATCTCGAGGTTCGTGGTCTTCCCCGAGAGGCCGGGACCGTAGAAAACAATCTTGCAGTTTACTTCACGTCTTGCAAAGTTGATTTGGACCATTGGTGTAGCGCGTGAATATTACCCCGCGAATCCCACCCTGTCAACGCCGCGCCCGGAAACCGGTCCGGGCGGCTTCATGCCATGCTCCCCAGGTTCTTGATCTTCCTGGCCGCGGAGGCCACCGCGAGCATCGTGAAATCGATGTTGATGTGCTTGTCCAGCACCACCACCAGGTAGGCGTCTCCCGTCTCGGTAAAGATCATCTTCCCGTAAGTGGAGTTGAACAGGTAGCGCGAGAAGTTGTTCGCGCCCAGCTCCCGGAGGGACGCGTTGACCCGCTGGATGGAGTTGGACGCGATCGCCGCAACCATGTCGCCGTTCAGCGGCGGCAGGATCTCCTGCGCCACCACCACGCCGTCGCGGGTGACGATCATCGACCCCTTGACGCCGACTTCCTTGTTCAGGTTGACGAGGACGTCTTTCATGTCCCTGTTATCCCACCGAGAGCAACGAGACGAATTTCTCGACCGCGGCGTTCAGGTCTTCCTTCTTCGCGGGGGCGTCCGCCAGGATGCCCATGACGTAGCCCTTCCACTCCGTCATCGCCACGCGGCCCAGCGACGTGTCCAGCTCGCCGCTCACGAAGGTCCCGATATCCATTTTTCGGGAGGCGTCCTCCGAGCAGCCGTAGATGTCCTGGAGGAACTTGGTGAAGCGGTCCTTGGGCACCATGCCCCGGGTGTGCGAGGCGTACTGCTGGCCGTCGCGCGTGAGGACCGCCGAGCACTTGTAGCCATTCATGGTCTCGAAGCCGACGAGGAAGGCCTCGAGCTTCGTCCGGTCGACCTGGGCGGCCGAGGCCCCCGCGTGGGAGTCGAAGATGCGCCGGACCGTCTCGCCCTCCGGCGACAGTTCGCGCCGGGTCTCGATCTCGGCGACCGCGTCGTCCAGGCTGGGCACCGCCTTGGCGAGGTTCTCCGCGATGAAGCGGAGCAGCGACTCGGCATTCGTGTCGCCCGGGTTCGCCCGCAGGACCTGCTCGAGAATGGGCTTGGACTTGTAGAAGGCCCCCGCCTCCGCAAACAGCCTCGCGAGGTTGACCAGGCTCTTGTAGTTGTTCGCGTTGATCGAGGCCGCCTTCTCGAAGTGGTGGATGGCCTCGCTGAAGTCGTTCGCCAGGAAGTCGGTGTGGAAGCGGTCCATCCGGATCAGGCCGGAGATCAGGTGGAGGCCGTCGCTCTGGGGGAACTTGGCCAGCCCCTCGAGCGCCGTCTCGAAGGCCTTGGTCCGGTTGCCCAGTTCGCTGTGGTAGATGGACGCCAGCCGCTCGTAGAGGGACTTGCCCGGGCTGCGGCGCAGCGCCTTGCTGATCTCGGTGATCTCCGCCTGGAGCTGGAGGCGGCGGACGTTCTGGTAGGTGGTCTGGGCCTTCTCGCTGTTCGGAAACTTTTCGATCGCCTTGCGGGCCATCTCGAGCGCCTTGGCCTCGTCGCCCGCGGCCATGTAGCGCTCGATCAGCGAGACCATGTTCTGCGGCGTGGGGTTCGCGAGGACCTCGCGTTCAAGGTCGTTGAGCTGGCGCCGCTTCGTGCCGTCAAAAAGCCCCATTCATTCCTCCGAGCGTTTGGAGTTTACCTCACCCCGCCCGAATCTGTCAAAAGAATCACCAACCCCGGGGCCCTGGGGCCCGTTCAATTGAGCTCGACTGCGTAGAGCCCCTCGTCGTTGCCGATATAAGCCGCGGCGTTCCCCGCCGCGGGGGCCAGCTTCACCCGGCCCTTGACCTTCAGCCGCCAGGCGAGCGACCGCAGGGACAGGTCGAAGGCGTACACGTACTGGTCGTCGCTCCCGAAGAGCACCAGCGTGCCCGACACGCTCACGCCCCCCTGGATGGGGCCCGAGGCCTCGAAGGTCAATTGCGGCGCGCCCGTCGCCGCCGTCAGGAAGTGGACCTTGCCTTCCCGCAGGGCCGCACAGACGGTGCCGTTGACGCAGGCCACCCTTCCCGTGACCATCGACGACAGCACCCGGCTCCACAGCTTGGTCCCCTTCAGGGGGTCGAGGGCGTAGAGCGTGTTGTCCGAGCCGGACACGTAGAGCCTGCCGTCCGTCAGGGTCATCGGCCCGGGCGCGCCGTCCATGCGGAAGCGCCAGACCTCGTCCTCGGGGCGCGCCCCCTTGAGGCCGATCAGGGTCCCGTCCGAGCAGGCGACGATCATCAGGGCGTCCATCGCCAGGGGCTCCACGCGGACCTCGGCGGGCATCTCCCTCTTCCAGATGAACTCGCCCGAGGAGGCCCGGACCGCGTGGAGGGAGCGGTCGATCGTGCCGACGTACACGGTCGCCCCGTCGGAGGAGACGCCCGGCGTCCCGCCGACCCGGTCGCCCGCGTCGTAGCGCCAGAGCTGACGCTTCTCCTTCGCCCGGGGATCGATCGCATAGAGCCCGTTCGAGGAAGTCCCCACGTAGACGCGCTCGCCGGCGAGCTTCGGCCCCCCTTCGATCGGGCCGTCGAAGGGTTCGAACCAGTCCATCCGCTTGGGGTTGGTCCGCACCGCGAAGAGGCGGCTCCCGCCGGCGACCAGCACGCTGTCCCCCATCACCAGGGGCGGCGAGCTGACCGACACGCCGAGCGGCAGGATCCACTGCTCCCGCTTCTCGGTGAGCTCCACCTGGATGCGGCCCACGCTCTTGTCCTTCACGTCCCGCTCGACGCTCGCATAGCCCTGCTTCTCGAAGAGCAGGCGCACCGCCTCGGTGGGCTTCATGCGGTAGCGCAGCGGAGCCGCGCCGGTCAGGCCCAGCTGGATCCCGCTGCGCACGCTGGTCACTTTGACGCCCTCGGGCCGCGTTGCGATCTCGATCGGGTAGAGGGCGTAGCGAGCGGGGTCGGTGTTCGGGAACTCGGTGAGCAGCTTGTCGATGAGCAGCGCGGCGTCCCGGAGCTTCCCCTCCTTCTCCAGACCGTCCGCCCGGGTCTTGAGATTCAGGGCCTCGCCGAGGTACTTCTCCAGCGCCTGGGCCAGTTCCTCGGCCTTCTTCATGTACTCCTGGTCCTTGTTCTTCTCCGCGAAGTCGCGCAGCTCGTGCGCTTTCTGGAGCGCGTTCGCGGGGCGGTTCTGCCGGTCGTCCTCGATGACGATGAGGAGCGCCTTCATGCGCTCGAGGGCCTCGCGGCGCTCCGCGTCCGCCCGGTCCTTCTTGTCCTTCTCCCAGGTCGACTGCTTCGCTTCGAGCTCCCTCAGGAAGGCGCGGGCCCGGTCCTTCTGCTTCGGGCTGAAGTTCTTCTCGATGAAGCGGTCGATCCCCTCGCGGGCCTTGGAGAACTTGAAGTCCGCGGCGTAGTCGCGCGCCGCTTCCATCTCGAGGTCGAGGTCCTTCTTCGCCGTCATCTCGTAGTAGCCGGCCGCGCCGGCGGCGCCGACCAGGAGCAGCAGCGCGGCGACCAGCGGCAGCTTGCTCCGGCCGCCCTTCGTCCTGGGCGGGGCCGCGGAGCCCGACTGGGGCTTGGGATGGACCGAGGAGGGCCGCTTGACCAGGATCTCGCGGAGCTCCCGCTCGATCTTCTCCGCCTCGTTCTGGTCGACCGGCATGTTCTTCTTGATGTAGTCCAGGTCCTCGGCCAGCTCCTTCTTCAGGTTCGAGCGGTGGAGCGTCTTGGCCCGGTAGACCCGGAACTCCATGTCGGCCGGATCGGCGTTGAGGATGCGGTCGCAGAGCGCGCGGGAGCGGGGCAGGTCGGGCGTCATCAGCGCCTGGGCGACCAGGATCTTGGCGAGCTTCTTCCCCTCCTCGAGGTTGCCGGCGGCCGCGTGAACCTCGAAGAGCCCCATCATGATCTGGGGATCGTCGGGGTTCGCGGCGGCGGCCCGCTGCATGTGATCCATCGCGCGGTCCAGGTCCCCCAGCTCCATGAAGATCCGGCCCGCCTTCACGTGGTAGGTCGAGGCCTCCTTCCCCAGCCCCTCGCCCTCGAGGAACTTGGCGACCTGGGAGAGGACCTTGGCGTCCGTCGGCGCCTGCGCGGCCGCGGCGAGGTACATCCGCATCCCCCGCTCCCGGCCCCCGGACTCCGACATCCGCTTGACCGCCAGCTCCATCGTCTCCGGCACCGTGAGCAGGCGGATCCGCCCCCGGTTGTAGAGGTCGACGAGGACCTTGCACACGTCGAACTTCGAGACCCCGATGTTCTCGACGATCTCCGAGATCGGAATGCGGCCGTCGATGAGTCGGTAGACCCGCTTGGACGCGTCGGGCGCGGACTTGTCCTCCTCGTGCCGGTCGCTTTCCGAGACGAACGTGAAGATCGAGTCGATGGAGGGGATGGACTGGTTGATGACCGCCC
Source organism: Planctomycetota bacterium (assembly GCA_016200125.1). The sequence continues at coordinate 3,659 of JACQFK010000087.1, read as the reverse complement.
ACTCGTCGGCCCGGCGCACCGCCTCCAGCAGCAGGCCGTTCACGTCGAAGGACAGCTGCGTGACCTGCGCCTCGGGGTCCTTCAGCTCCTCCGCGGCCGGGCCTTCGACGAACTCGAAATCCGCCTTCTTCCAGAGGAAGAGGTCGTAGATCTCCTCCTCGATCTGCTCCCGGACGATCTGCTTGACCTCGTCCTCGGAGACGACGCCGCTTTCGACGAGGACCTCGCCGACCTTCTTTTTCTGGATGCGCCCGTTCTCGAGGGCGTCCTCGAGCTGGCCCTCGGTGACCTTCCCCGCGCGGAGGAGCATGTCGCCGACCTTCATGCCCTTGCGTCGGCCCGAGGAGAGGAGCTGGACGCCGCTCACGCCGAAGAACACGCACTTGCGGCTGTCGGAGTCCTGGACGATGAGCGTGCCTTCCTTCTGGCTCATGGAGATCATTTGAAAGACCTCGCCGAGCCCGATCGTCGAAAGGTCACCCTTGAATGGCATGCGTTTTCAGGGTCCCGCGGACGCTCTCCCCTCCTTGTACCGCCCCAGACAAGGGGTGCCGATGCAGGGCCGCTCCGCACCGGAATCCGAATAAGGATATCGCCCAATTTCCCAATTTCCAAGAGACCCTGCGAAAACTCCCGAAACCCCGAAACTCCCCACTCCCAACTCTCAATGAAATCCCAAATCTCAACCCATCAGCCGGGAGACTCGCGGGCAGGGCTACTCTGTCAGGGTTTGGGGGGTGGGATTCTATTGGGAGTTGGGGCTTGGGAGTTCCCTACTCGGCCGCCGTCTGCGCCCAGAAGTCCTCGAACTCCACGGCCAGCTCGAAGGCCTCCCCGCGGCCGAAGCGGATGGGACGGCAGAGCGCCCCTATCCCCTTGTACTTGGTCGAACTGAAGGTCAGCCGGACCTTGAAGTTGGCGGCCGGCAGGCAGCTCTTCTTGAGCTTGATCTGGGTCAGCAGCGCCCCCCGGAGGCTGACGTCGCGGATCACCGCGGTCCCCCCCGTGAACTTCCTCCCCTGCCCCGTGAGGATCTCGACCTTCGCCGGCAGGTTGACCTCGTTCCGGCCCCAGCGCCGGAAGTAGCGCCGCGCGTCCAGCCCGCCCGATTTCATCGTCAGCGTCTCGGTCATGTTGTTGATACGGGCCGGGGCTCCCCGAACGGGAGCCCCGGCCGAATATAAAGCTATTTCCTGGACTTCTTGGCCTTCCCGTTGGCCCTCGCCTTGAGCACCGCGTGGGCCGCCGCCAGCCGCGCGATCGGCAGCCGGTAGGGCGAGCAGGAGACGTAATCCAGCCCGGCGTTGTGGAAGAAGATCACCGAATCGGGGTCTCCGCCGTGCTCGCCGCAGACGCCGATCTTCATCCCGTCCCGCACCGAGCGGCCCTTCACCACGGCGCCCTTCACCAGCCCGCCCACGCCCACCTGATCGATCGACACGAAGGGATCGACCGGCAGGATCTTCTTGTCCACGTAGGGGAGCAGGAACTTGCCCGCGTCGTCGCGGGAGAAGCCGAAGGTCATCTGCGTCAGGTCGTTCGTGCCGAACGAGAAGAACTCCGCTTCCGTCGCGATCTCGTCCGCCACCACCGCGGCGCGCGGCACCTCGATCATCGTGCCCACGAGGTACTTCAGCCGCTTGCCCCGCCGCTTGAAGACCTCCTCGGCCACCCGGACGACGACCTCCTTCTGGTTCTTGAGCTCGGCGACCGTGCCGACCAGGGGGATCATCACCTCGGGCACGACGTTGCCGACGTCGAGCGCCGCCTCGAAGATCGCCTCCGCCTGCATGGCGGTGATCTCGGGGAAGACGATGCCCAGGCGGCAGCCGCGGAGGCCCATCATCGGGTTGAACTCGTGCAGCTCGTTCACCCGCTTGAGCAGGCGCTCGTTTTCCTCCTTGTTCTTGCCGAGCGCGACGTCGACCATCAGCTCCTCGCGCTTGGGGAGGAACTCGTGCAGGGGCGGGTCGAGCGTGCGGATCGTGACGGGCTTGCCCTTCATGACGTCGAAGAGCCCCTTGAAGTCCTCGCGCTGGAAGGGCAGGAGCTCCTTGAGCGCCGCCTTCCGCTCCTCCTCGGTGGTGGCGAGGATCATCCGCTGCACGACGGGCAGCCGGTCGGGCGCGAAGAACATGTGCTCCGTGCGGCAGAGGCCGATGCCCTCGGCTCCCAGCGCCACGGCGGCCTTCGCGTCCCGCGGGATGTCCGCGTTCGCGCGGACTTTCAGGGTGCGGACCTGGTCCGCCCACTTCATGAAGGTGTCGAAGTACTGGAAGGTCTCCGAATCCTGTGGCTTCATCTTCCCCGCGAGGATCTGGAGGATCTCGGAGTCGCGCGTGGGCACGTCGGCGGCGAAGACCTCGCCCGTCGTCCCGTCGATCGAGACGTAGTCGCCTTCGGAGATCGTGGCGGACCCGGCCGTGGCCCTGCCCGCGTGCTCGTCGACCCGCAGCGCGGCGCAGCCGACGACCGAGGGCTTGCCCATCTGGCGGCCGACGACGGCCGCGTGGCTGGTCATGCCGCCCGTGGCGGTGAGGACGCCCCTGGCCGCGGCCATGCCCTCGATGTCGTCCGGGGAGGTCTCGGCGCGGACGAGGACGACGCGCTCACCCTTCGCGGCCATCTCGACGGCCTTCTCCGCGGTGAACGCGGCCTTCCCGGCGGCGGCGCCGGGGGAGGCGTTGAGGCCCTTGGCGATCGCGCCGATCTTCTTCCGCTCGGCCGGGTCGAAGATCGGGTGGAGCAGCTGGTTGAGCTGCATCGGGTCGACGCGCAGGATCGCCTCCTCCTGCGTGATCAGCTTCTCCTTCACCATCTCGACGGCGATGCGGACCGCCGCGTGGCCCGTCCGCTTCCCGCTCCGGGTCTGGAGCATGTACAGCTTCTCGTCCTGTACGGTGAACTCGAAGTCCTGGATGTCGCGGTAGTGCTTCTCGAGGCGCTTGGTGATCGCGTGCAGCTGCTCGTAGGCCTTGGGCATCGTCTCCTGCAGCTTGGCGATCGGCTGGGGCGTGCGGACGCCGGCCACCACGTCCTCGCCCTGCGCGTTGATGAGGAACTCGCCGTAGAACTTGTTCTCGCCGGTGCTCGGGTCGCGCGTGAAGCCGACGCCCGTGCCCGACTTGTCGCCCGAGTTGCCGAACACCATCAGCTGGACGTTGACGGCCGTGCCCATCTCGTCCGGAATCTTGTTCATCTTGCGGTAGGAGATCGCGCGCGGGTTCTGCCAGGAACGGAACACCGCGTCGCGGGCGAGGCAGAGCTGCTCCCAGGTGTCCTGGGGGAAGGCGCGCTTGGCGCGGTTCATGAAGTGGGTCTTGAACTGGCCGGAGAGGTCCTTGAGGTCGGTGGCGGAGAGCTCCGTGTCGCTCTTCACCTTCCGCTCCTCCTTGCGCTTGTGGAGGAGCTCCTCGAACTCGCCCTTGGGGACGTCGAAGACGACGTCGGAGAACATCATGAGGAAGCGGCGGTAGCAGTCGTAGGCGAAGCGCGGATTGCTCGTGAGCTTCGCGAGGCCCTCGACGGTCTGGTCGTTGAGGCCCAGGTTGAGGATCGTGTCCATCATGCCGGGCATCGAGACCTTGGCGCCCGAACGGACGGAGACGAGGAGCGGCTTCTTGGGGTCGCCGATCGTCGCGCCCGAGGCCTTCTCGAGC
>JACQFK010000086.1 GCA_016200125.1 Planctomycetota bacterium | reverse complement strand
ACCAGGCCGACGCCGAAGAAGTGCTTCCAGAGCCGGTTCACCATCGCGCCCGAGAAGTAGTCGTTGCCGGGCGCCGTCATCCAGTCGGCGAGCGCCTTGCGCGGATCCTCGCCGGGCGGCAGCTCGATGGCGCTGCGGTCGAGCGGCTGGGGGGCGAGGGCGAGACCGGTGCGGGGCTGCGAGACCTTCACGGGCGCCTTGCGGAGCTCGTCGGCCCGCTTGCGGCAGCCGTCCATCTCCTTGCGCTTGTCGTCGAGCTGCTTCTGGAGCTTCTTCTGCTCCTCCTCGCTCTTGCCCGTGAGGGAGATCTCGATCGTCTTGACCTGCTTCTCGAGGTCGGCGTGGCGCTTGCGCTGCTCCTGCTCGCCGGGCGTCATGACCGCAAGCCCCGTCGGCGCCTTCTCGGGCTTCTGCCGGTCGAGCATCACCGAGGAGAAGAAGGCGGCGAAGTGGTAGTAGTCGTCCTGCGTGTACTTCTCGTCCGGATGGTTGTGGCACTTGCAGCAGAGGATGCGGGTGCCGAGGAAGGACTGGGCGACCGAGGAGACCAGGTCGCTCTTGGGCGCCTCGCGCATCTCGCCGACCGTCACGACGAAGTAGCCGATCTGCGGGCTCTTCGCGGTGTCGCCCGTGGCGGTGAGGACGTCGCGCGCCAGCTCGTTCCAGGGCCGGTTGGCGGCCACCTGCTCCCGCAGCCACTGGTGGAAGGCCCGCACGCCCTTGGAGCCGCGGACGTCGTGGTCGCGCTCCTTCCGGTTCTGGAGGAGGTCGCCCAGGAGCTGGGCCCAGTAGTCGACGAACTCCGGCCGCTCGAAGAGCGAATCCACGGCCTTCGTCCGCTTGTCGGCGGCCTTGTCGTCGAGAAATGCGGCGGCCTCCGCGGCGGAAGGCAGCGTGCCGATCGTGTCGAGGCAGGCGCGGCGGAGGAACTCTTCGTCGCTGCAGCCGGGCGAGGGCGGGATGCGCAGCTCGGCCAGCTTCTCGAAGAGCGGCCCGTCGAGCACGTTCTGCCGGGCGGCGTAGAGCGCCGGGTCGAGCTCGCGGCGATGCGGGACCGTGAAGGCCGTCACGGCGACCTTGTCCATGAAGTGCGCCCGCACGGTCGAGGCGCCCTCGCGCTTCGCCTTCACTTTTCCCGAGTCGGTGACGCCCAGCACGGTCACGTCGTTCGAGTAGAACTTGGCGAGCCAGGTGACGTCGCGAACCCGGCCGTCGGCGAAGGTCGCGCGCACGAGCAGCGGCTGCTCCTGGCCCGCGGCGAGCCGGCGCCCGCCGCCCAGGATCTCGAGCGACGCGAGCGCGGCCTCCCCGGGGCGGACGTTCGGCGTGCCGGCCTCGATCCACTTCACGAGCAGCTCGTAGGCGCGCGAGTCCTTCGCGAAGAGCTCGCCGCCGCGGTGCGGGATCCGGCCCGAGGCCTTGCCCAGCACGAGGCTCAGTTCGGGAGCCGCGTGGTTCATCCGCCGGCCGAAGGATTCGACGATCAGCCGGTTGTAGTCCTCCTCGGGCGCGAAGCCGCGGAGCGAAAGCTTGAAGTTGTTCTGCCCCGCTTCCTTGCCGTGGCAGCCGCCCTGGTTGCAGCCGAAGCGCGTGAGGACCGGGACGACCTCGTTGCGGAACGACGGGGCGGCGGCCGTACCGGTGTCGGCGGAGACGACCTTGATCGCGGCCGAGCGTCCGCCGTGCGTGATCGCGATTTCCGCCTCGCCGTCGGAGATCGCGCTGAGGCGGCCGTTCACCACCGAGACGATCTTGGGGTTCGACGAGACGCAGACGGCGTCCTTGGTGACGTCGATCCAGCGCCCATCCTCGGCCTCCGCGGAGACCAGGAATCCGTGATCGGCTCCGGGCCCGCGGACTTCGATCGAGGCGGGCTCGGCAAGAAGACGAACTCCCTCGCCGTCGCCCTGGGCGCGCCCAAGGCAAACGAGAAGCGCGGCGCTCAGGAGGCTGAACCGGTAAGCCATGCTCGCCCTCGTCGTCCCCATATTTTACACACGGGCTGAAGGGTTCGTTGGCGCCTTCCCCCGCCCACCTACCTATAGCTTGGGGTGGCCATTTGTTACCTCATCCGCCCTTCTGTTGGCAATTGAACGGAAATCGGGGCGGAAAAAACGTCAGCGGAGGCCGGAAAGATAGGCCACCAGGTCGCGAAGGTCCCGGCGCGACAGCGCCTTTGAAATGTCGTCCGGCATCGCGGAGAGCCCCGCCTTGCGCGCTTTCACGCTGGCCTTGGCCAGCGTCTTCCGGTTCCCGTCCGCGAGAAGCAGCAGGATCTCCGCGTCGCTCTCCTTCTCGATGCGGCCCACCTCGATCGCCCCGTCCTCCATCTGGAGCAGCCACTGGCCGTAGCCCTGGGCGATCTCCTTGTTCGGAAACAGGATCGAGTCGAGGATCTGCTCGCACGTCTTCTGCTTCCCCACGGTCGTGAGCGGCGGCCCCACGGTCCCGCCCTTGTCCTTCACCGCATGGCAGCGGGCGCAGGCGACGTCGAGGCGGTCGAAGAAGATCTCGCGGCCCGCCTTCGCGTCGCCTCCCTCGAGCAGTTCGCCGTTGGGGATCCGCCGGTCGATCGTCCGCGACGGCAGCCGCTTCCCCGCCGCCTCCAGCACTTCCAGCTGAAGCCCGGCCGGGAGCTCGTTCCACTGGTCCAGCAGGCGCCCCACGATCGCGTCCGCCTCGGGGCCCGGCCAGTCGCCGAGCGATGTGACCGCCGCCTGCCGCACCCCCAGGGCGCCCTTCTCCTTCGCCAGCTTCTCCAGCAGTCCCGAGGTGTCGGGAAGCCGGAGCCGGACGAGCAGCTTCACCGCTTCCTCGCGCAGCGCCGCATCCTTGTCGTCCAGCGCCGCGGTCACGGCCGCGGCCGCCTCCGGGTCCTTCACTTCTCCCATCGCCCGGAGCGCTTCGACCCGGACCGCCGAAGGCCAGTGAGCCTCCCTGAAGAGACCCCGGATGATGTTGTTCTGGCTGCCGAGGCGCAGGGCGGCCCAGGCACGGATCGCCTGCACGCGGGCCGCATCGTCCTTCTCGTCGGTGATCTCCGCCATGAGGATGTTGTCGACCGCGTCTCGCTGCGCGGCGTCCAGGGTTCTCGCCGGAACCGGACGCCAGAGACCCATGACGCGGTCGCGTCCGGGCGGATGCTCCCACTCCGCCAGCGCCTCGAGCGCGTCGACGCGCAGCGCGGGCGTGGCGATCTTGCGAATGAAGGACTGGAGCGGCTGCAGGGCCCCCTCTCGAAGCGCGGCATTCACGGCCCGGACGTAGATTCGATCGTTCAGCCCGGGCTTGCCGAGCATCCGGATCAGCGCCGGCGCCGCCGCGGGAATCGGCACGTCGTGGATCGCGCGGGCCGCTTCGAGCGCGATCCGCGGATCCGCATCGTCGAGGAAGAGTTCCACCTCCTTCCGCTCGAGCCGCCGCAGCGCGAGCAGCGACGCGAGCCGGACCGCGGCCGAGGGATCCTGGGGCAGAGGCTCGACGTCGCCGATCCACGCCAGCGCCGCGACTCCGGCATGGCGCACGAAGGGATCCTGGTCATCGTTGTCCCGGAGCATCGAGAGGATCGGCGCGACCGCCTCCTTCTGCCGGCACTTCCCGAGCGCAAGCGCCGCAAAGAGCCTGACGCGCGGGCTCTCGTCCTTCAGCAGGGGCAGCAGTCCGTCGGCCGACCGGAGATCGCCCAGCACCTTCGCGGCCTGCGCGCGGACCTCCGCGTCGGGGTCGCGGAGCAGCGGGACCAGCGGCGCCGCGAGGCGAAGCTGTCCCAGGCCCCAGATCCCGTGGAGCCGTGCGAGCCCGCTCCCGCTGTGGGCGGCCGCGGCGAGGATCGCGTCCTTCTTCCGCGCCGCCAGCTCGAACTGCGCCGCCTGGCGGACCCGCAGGTCGCGGTGGGCGAGCAGGTCGTGGAGCGCCTTGGGGGCGCGTGCCGCCATGCCGTCCGCCAGCAGCGTGCGGGTGTCGTCGGCCGGCGCGGCCGGATCGAAGACCCGGAAGATCCTCCCCTTCCCCGGCTTCGCCCAGCCCTGGACCCAGTCGGAGACATAGAGCGCGCCGTCGGGCCCGAACTTCACGTCGGTGGGCCAGAGCTCCCCGAGGAATTCCTTGTCGTCGACCACGACGAAGCCCGCCCCCTTCGGCTTCACCGCGAAGGAGCGGACGGCGCCCGGGAAGTCGGCCATGAAGAAATGGTCCCGGTAGGCGTCGTTGAGCCCGGACCCGGGGTTGAAGGCGATGCCCGACGGCCCGTGGCCCACGTAGCCCGCGGGCGGCGCCTGCGAGGGCGCGGTCCTGCCGCTCTCGATCTCCCAGAGCCGCTCGATCATCCAGGGGCTCTTGAGCACCTCGCGCTGGTAGCCGAAGCGCCAGCCGCTGTCCCCGCCCTCGACGACCCAGACCCAGCGGGCCTTGTCGCCGGCGTCGCTGTTGTTGTCGCCGGTCCAGAGGTTGCCGCGGTCGTCGAAGCAGAGCTGCTCGGGATTGCGGAGGCCGGTCGCGAAGACCTCGAGGTCCGAGCCGTCGGGATTGCAGCGGAGGACGCCGCCCATGTCGGGCGAATCGTAGGTCTGCCCGCCGGCGGTCACGTGGTACCCGCGGTCGCCCATGCTGAAGTAGATCTTCCCGTCGGGACCGAAGCAGAGGCCGTGAAGGTCATGGGCCCCGGAGCCCATATGCACGCCGAACCCAAAGTGCAGCAGCTTCCGGGCGGAGGCCTTGCCGTCGGGGCCGACCGTCAGGTGCCAGAGGTTCGGGGCGCAGGTGTACCAGACCTCGCTGCCGCGGGCGAGGACGCCGGAGCCGAGCCCGTCGGCGAGCGCGTTGAAGCCCTCGGCGAAGGTCGCGGCGAAGTCGGCGCGGCCCTTCCCGCCGAGGTCCTCGATCAGTCGGTTGCGCTCCGAGTCGGCCGAGAGCTTGTCCGCAGCCGCGCCCAGGCGCTTGCGGTAGAGGGCGACGCGGTCCTCGACGCGGCGCGCGGCGAGGTCGTCGTCCAGCCATTCGCGGCGGTCCCAGACCTCCAGCACGCTGGAGTGGCGCCGGTGGGTCTCGGCGACGAAGAAGCGGCCCTTCTCGTCGATGGAGAAGGCGACCGGATTGACGAACTGCGGCTCGGCGGCGAAGAGCTCGACCTTGAGGCCCTTGGGGACGCGCAGCTTGCGGACCGACTGGAGGACCTCGTCGGAGAAGTCCTGCGCGCAGAGCAGGAGCGCCGCCGCCAGGAGCTGGGTCATGGTTGCCTATGGAACGTCCCCCGGCGGGGTTTATTTCGCGGCCGCGTCGATCGCCGCGATGAGCTGGTCGTAGCTCTCGAAGCGCTTCGCCGGATCCTTCCGGAGCAGGCGCAGCACGAGCTGGGCGGTCGCGGGGCTGAGGTCCGGATTGATCTCTGCGGGCGACGGCGGGGCGACGGTCGCGTGCTTCTTGAGGAGCGCCGCCGGCGTGTCCGCCTGGAAGGGCCGCTCGCCGGTGAGCATCTCGAAGAGCGTGACGCCGAGCGAGTACATGTCGCTGCGATGGTCGAGATCCTCGCGCCCGCGGCTCTGCTCCGGGGACGCGTAGGCGGGGCTCGACTGGACGATGCCGGGCATCGAGATCGTCCCGTCGGCGGAGATCTCGCGGGCGAGACCGAAGTCGCAGATCTTCGCCACGTTCCCGGGGGCGATCATGATGTTCGCGGGCTTGATGTCGCGGTGGATCAGCCCGTGCGCGTAGGCGTGCTTGAGGCCGCGGGCGACCTGCCGGGCGATGTCGAGGGCCCGCTCCTCGGGAAGCGCCCCCGACTTCCGGATCAGCTGCTGGAGGGTCGGCCCCTTGACGAACTCCATGACGAAGAAGTAGCGGCCGTTCGATTCGCCGATGTCGACCGCGGCGACGATGTTCTCGTGGAAGACCTTGCCCGCCGCGCGGGCCTCGACGACGAAGCGCTCGATGAATTCCTCGTCGGTGGCGAAATGGGCCGGGAGGATCTTGAGCGCGACGGCGCGGTCGAGGCTGGTCTGCCGGGCCAGGTAGACGTCGCCCATCCCGCCGGAGCCGATGCGCTCGAGGATGCGGTAGCCCTTGATGGCGTCCTCGAGGGGGTGGGGGCGGCTCGAGGGGGGCGGCGGGGCCTTGCGGTCGCCGATCGCGCGGCGGACCTGGACCTCGGTGAGGATGCCGAGGGCGATGAAGGCCTCGGAGATCGTGACCTTCTTCTGGGCCTGGTAGCGGACGGCTTCCTTGATCTGCTCCTTGGTGGCCCAGCCCTTGTCGAGGACGATGCGGACGAGGCTGCTCGGGGGCGGCGTTGCGGCCGCGGGTTCGCCCTTCCGAGACGCCATCCGCCCGGCCCTCCTGAGCTGCACCCGCTCCGTCACTTCCCTAGGACATTAGACGATAGAACAGACCGGTTGCTTTCTCACGGAAAAAAAACAGCCCCCTCCCGCCCAGGGCCGGAGGGGGCTGCTGCGGATGAACGCGGAATCTAGGCGAAGAGCTCCGTCACCGCCTGGGCCTGCACCAGCTCGCGCGGCTGCTTGAGGTGGTTGAGCACCACCGTCTCCGGGTCGATCCCGAAGGAGTGGTAGATCGACGCCAGCAGCTGCGCCGGATGGACCGGCTTCTCGACGGGCGCCGACGCGGTCTTGTCCGACTTGCCGTGGACGTAGCCGCGCTTGATGCCGGCGCCGGCGATGAGCGACGTGTAGCAATAAGGCCAGTGGTCGCGGCCGTCGGCGCTGTTGCCGTTGCCCGACGTGCTCACGCCGCGCTGGGGGCTGCGGCCGAACTCGCCGACCGCGATGACCAGCGTCTCGTCCAGCATGCCGCGGCGGTCGAGGTCGAACAGCAGGGCCGAGAGGCCCGCGTCGAGCATCGGGGCCGACTGGTCCCGCATGCGCTTGGGCAGGTCCACGTGGACGTCCCAGGAGTGGTTGTCGGAATTGGCGACCTTGGGCCACACGACCTCGACGACGCGCGTGCCGGCCTCGACCAGGCGCCGCGCCAGGAGGCAGCTCTGACCGAAAGTATTGCGGCCGTAGAGGTCCCGGACCTCCTTGGGCTCGCGGTCGATCTCGAAGGCCTCGCGGGCGCGGCCCGAGGCGATCAGGTTGAGCGCGCGGTCGTAGTACTCGTCGAGCTTGTAGTCGGACACTGCGTCCTCGATCTCGGGCATCGTGGCGTCGATCGCGTCGCGCAGCTTCGCGCGGCGCTGGAGGCGGAAGGCGAAGACCTCGGGCCGGAGCTTGAGGTCGTCGACCTTGATCCGGTCCATCTTCGCCAGGTCCATGTCGTCGCCTTCGGGATACAGGTAGTAGGGATCGTAGCCCTTCCCGAGGAAGCCCGCCGTGCCGCCCTTCCCGACCACGTTGGACTCCTGGAGGGGCCGGGGCAGCATGACGAAGGGGAGCATCGGCGCCTCGGGCGGCCGCAGGCGGACGATATTGGAGCCGTAGTTCGGGAAGTCCTTGGGATCGGGCGGCTCGAGCTGGCCCGAAGCGCTGACTTTGTCGGTCGTATAGCCCGTCATCATCTGGTAGATGGCGGCCGTGTGATTGAAGAGGCCGTTCGGCGAGTAGCTCATCGAGTGGATGATCGTCGCCTTGTCCGTCACCTGCGCGAGCTTGGGCAGGGTCTCGCAGAACTGGAGGCCGGGCGTCTTGGTCGCGATGGGCTTGAAGACGCTCTTCACGTTGTCCGGGACGTTCTCCTTCGGATCCCAGAGGTCCAGGTGGCTCGGGCCCCCCTGGAGGTAGCACATGATGATGCTCTTGGCCTTGCCCCAGCCGGGGCCGCCGTGCTTCTTCGTCTCCTGCGCCTTCGCCTGGAGGCCGAACATCGAGCCCAGCGAGAGTCCGAGGATGCCGGAGCCGCCCACGCGGAGGATGTCCCGGCGGGTCATGCCGTGGCGGCATCCGTCCTGGGGCGCGGCGTTCGGGAATACGATCATCGGTCTCTCCTTTATCTGAGGGCGGTTCCCTGCCCTAAGTATTACCCCTGTTCCGCTTATCGATTGAAAAGAAATGCGGGCGTATTGATCAGCGCCCACACCAGGTCCTGGGAGGCCGTCAGCCGCGCGTCGGCCGTCTGCTTCGTGCTCTGATCGGTGTCCGAGCGGAGCTGCGCCAGCGTCGGGTCGAGCGGCACCGGCTTGCTCACGATCGTCACCGAATCCTGGAGCTCCTTCAGGCGCGGATCGATGGGCAGCGGCTTCCTGGCGTCGGCCACCGCCTGCTGCTTCTTCTTCAGCTCGGGATCCATCAGCTTGTAGACCTTCGCCAGGTACTCCTTCTGCAGGTCGCTGCGCTGGCCGGCCTCGACCGCGACGATCGCGCGCAGCTCGTCCGACAGGCCCAGCCCGACGTTCTCCGTGCCCACCGAGAGGCGGAAGCGGGAGAGCATGAAGTCGTTCTGGTCGTAGGTCTGCCGCAGCGTGAAGGTCAGGATCGTGCCGCCCTCGTAACCCAGCGGCTCCTTGGTCTCGAAGGTCGCCCAGTGGGTGATGCCCGGGACCGGGGAAACGGCCCAGCCCTTGCTGTTGTTGGGCGTGCCGTCGATCGCGTTCTTCACGTCGAAGTTCTGCTGGCTGAAGTCGGCCTTCGCGTTCTGGAGGGCGACCTTGCCGGTCTTCGTCGCGTCCGCCTTGGAGGTCGCGGTGACGTCGAACTGCACCAGGACGAAGTTGCCGTCCGCGGCGCGGCCGGGGCCCTTCGTGGGGATCCGCGTGTCCTCGAGCGCCTCGAGGCGGATCTGCTTGATGCCCTTCAGGCCCGTCTGGACCGTCACGACGTAGTTGCCCTTCCCGTTCTTGCCGGAGGCGATGACCGACAGGTCGGGCTGCGTCGACAGCGTGGCGCCGTTGCTGGCCTCGAGCTTCGTGGGCAGCAGCGGGAACCATTCGCCGCCGTTCTTGTGCGTCTTCTCCCACTCCGGCTGCTTCGCGGCCATCTGGCCCTCGTAGTCCTTGAGCGCCTGCTCCTGCTTCGCGATGTTCTCCTGGCGCGCCTTCTCCTGCTCGGCGACGCGAGGGGCGATCTCCTTCTGATAGGCGCCCAGCTCCTCGTTGGCCTTGGCGATCGCGGCCCTGCGGTCGGCCTGGAGCTTCGGCTCCAGCACCTTCCACTCCTCCTCGCGCTTGGCCAGCATCGCGGTCAGCACCTTGTGGTCGTCCTGGATGGCCTTGATCTCCTCCAGCGCCCGCTTGATCTCCTCGGGCCGCGCGGGGCGGTTGAGGACGCGGACGTAGATCTCGTCCACCAGCTTCGCGTCGTCGGTCTCGGCCTTGACGAGCTTCGCCAGGCCGTTGCCGGCGTCGGCGATGGCGTCGGCGATCGTGGGCCCGCTGATGAGCGACATCACGGCGCCCAGGCGCAGGTCGTTGGTCCGCTCGCACTCGCAGGCGCTCTCGCGCGGCGGGCGGCCGAAGGTCGCGAGGAAGCCGCTGGGCAGCTCGACGCCCGAGTCGGGCAGCGCCGCGGCGCGCGTGCCGGCCGGCACGCCCGGGATCTTCGCGACCGTGCCCGTCACCGAATGGACGGCGTCGTAGATCACCTCGGCCGGGAGCCGGCGCGCCAGCGCGTGGGAGTAGTTGATCTTGTCGTCCTTGTTCCACTCGTTGGTCGACACCGACAGCTGGTAGACGCGCGACGTGCAGATCAGGCGCATGATGTGCCGCGTGTCGAACTTGCTCGCCAGGAACTCCTCGGTCAGGAAGTTGAGGAGCTGGGGGTTCGACGGCGGGTTGCCGGCGCGGACGTCGTCGATCGGCTCGATGATGCCGACGCCGAAGAGGTAGCCCCAGAGCCGGTTGACGAAGCTCTTCGCGAAGTACTGGTTGTCCGGCGACGTGATCCAGGCGGCCATCTGCTGGCGGCGGTTGGCGTTCGCCGGCGCCTCGAACTTGCACTCGTAGGGGAACTTGGGGGCCGTTACGCTGCCCGTGCGGGCGTGGGTAACCTCGCCGTCGCCCTTCTCGTAAACGATCTCGTACATCGGCTTGGCGCCCTCGACCGCGGTGCCGCCGATGTTCTTCCCGGCGCTCGCGGGATCGGCCTTCAGGCCGACCCGGGCGAAGTAGGCGGCGGTCTGGTAGTACTGGTCCTGCGTCCAGCGCTCGAAGGGATGGTCGTGGCACTTCGTGCAGTTGAAGCGGACGGCGAGGAACAGGTGCGTGGTGTTCTCCGTCGTGCTGGCCGGGTCGCGCAGGATCTTGTAGTACGAGGCCGCGGGGTTGTCCTTGTTCGAGCCGTCGGCGGTGACGATCTGCCGGACGAACTCGTCGTAGGGCGTGTTCTTCGCGACGTGCTCGCGGATCCACTTGCGGAAGGCGGACGCGCCCTCGGGCGCGAGGAACTTCCGGTTCACCTGGAGCAGGTCGGCCCACTTGTTGGTCCAGTGGTCGACGTAGCCGTCGCTGCCCACCAGCTTCAGGACGAGCGCCTCGCGCTTCGCCTTCGACTCGGTCGCATCGGCGATGAACGCGCGGACCTCCTCCGACGAGGGCGGGAGGCCGGTCAGGTCCAGGTGGACCCGGCGGACGAACTCCGCGTCGTTGCAGGGGCCGGAGGGGCGGATCTTCATGCGCTGCCACTTGGCGGCGACGAGCTCGTCGACTCGTTGTTGCCGCTCTCCAGGTAGGCCTCGCGGGTGACGTCGCGCGTCGAGCCGTCGGCGTAGGTCGCCAGCACCCGCATCTGCTGCCGGCTGCCGATGCGCTCGATGACCGGATTGATCGGGAACACCTCGATCTTCGCGACGCGGACGGCCGCGCGGTCCAGGGCCGCGCCCTGCGCGATCCAGGCCCGGAGGATCTGGTACTGCGTGTCGCCGTGCTGGACGACCCGGCCCCCCTCGTGCGGCGCCGCGCCCGTGGTCTTGAGGAGCATCAGGCTGTCGTCGGGCGACGCCACGTTCACGCGCCGCGAGGCCAGGTCGTCGGTGAGCGACCGCACGTCCTCGAGAGCGTCGTAGCCGCGGAGCGAGAGCTTGAAGCCGTTCCGGCCCTTGGCCGAGCCGTGGCAGGTGCCGGCGTTGCAGCCCACGCGGGAGAGCACCGGGTTGACGTCGCGGATGAAATCCGAGTGATACTCCTCCTTCATGCCCGCGACGACGACCGCCGCCTCGGCGCTGTGGCCGCCGAGCGTGAAGACGACCTTGGTCTCGCCGTCCACCTTGGGCTGGACGAGGCCGCCGCGGGAGACGTCCACGACGTCCGCGCCCGCCTTGGCCTCCGCGATCCGGGTGACGTCGACCGTCTCGCCCGTCTCGAGCTTCGCGGTGACGACCGTCTGGACGTACTCGAAGCGGCGGCCGAACTTGATCTCCTTCGGCAGGACCTCGAGGGAGGCGACCTTCGCTCCCGCGGGGAGCGTCTCGCGCTCCTTGCGGTCGTCCACCCGGAGCGTCGTCTGGACCGGGGCGTCGCCGCTCTTCGCGGCCGGAGCCTCGATGGGCGCGGGGGAGAACTCCTTCACCAGGTTGCCGCTCTCGAGATCGAAGAGCCGGACGAGGCCGTCGGAGCCGGCCGCCGCCACGACGCCGCCGCCGGGCTTGAAGGCGACGGCGTAGACGATGCCCTTCTCCACCGGCTTCTTCCAGAGCTGCTTCACGCCCGTGCGGGTGAAGCCATCGAGCGCCTTCTGCTCCTCGACGCTGCGGGCGGCGGCCTTCTTGGCCAGGATCGCCTTGATGTTGTCGGGCGGCGCCGAGTTCATCTCGTAGGAGTAGACGGCGACCTCGCCCTTCCCGTCCAGGCCGCTGCCCGCGGCGATGCGCTTCGCGTCGGGGCTCACCGCGACGCTCCAGATGCGGCCCTGCATCGCGGACAGTTCGGCGATCTTGTTCGCGTCGTCGCCGATCTGGCGCGCCACGATGCGGTGCATCCGGTAGATCTTGGGGATGCCGTCGGCGCCGCCGAACACGATCTCGTCGCGATCGGGATGCCGGGCCACCGCGGTGAGGCCGCCCTTGAGCGCGCCGGGCGTGATGGAGGTGATGTTGTCGACGAAGCGCTGGGTCGCCACCTCGATCAGCTTCACCGCCATGTCGCGCCCGACGCTCGCGACGTGCGAGCCGTCGTGGGAGAACACGGTGCCGAGCGACCAGTCGCTGTGCGACAGGTTGTAGAGGATCGCGTCGCCCTTCTTGGTCTCGAAGGCGCGGACCGTGTTGTCGCCGCAGCCGTAGGCGATCTTCGAGCCGTCGGGCGACCAGCTGACGCCGTTGAGCGTGTCGTACGTGGAGGGGACGGAGAGGGCGAGGGTCTTCTTCTCCATCTCCCAGACCTGGACCTCGCCGGTGCGCGAGGGGAGCCCGCCGGCCGCGGCGAGGAACTTCCCGTCCGGCGAGAAGCGGACCGACTGGATCCGCTCCGAGAGCCCGACGAGCCGCGCGATCCGCTCGGAGCCGTCGGCCTTGAAGAGCAGCACCTCGTGGAAGCCGGCGATCGCGAGCGTCTCGCCGTCGGGCGAGAAGTCGAGCGCCGGGATCACGGGCGGGCGGGTGTAGACCGGAGGATGGTTGAGGTCGAACTTGGCCTTCGCGTTGACGGGGGTGTCGTCGACGGCGCCTTCCGCGATCCACTGGCGGACGAGGTCGATCTCGGCCTGCGACAGGGCCTTCTTGCCCTTGGGCATCTCGGCCTCGCCCTTCTCGGGCGTGATGAGCTTGACCAGGTTGCTTTTGTCGGGCTGTCCGGGGACGATCGAGGGGAGCTTCGACTCGCCGGCGGCGATCATCGCGTCGCGCGACATCATGATGTAGTTGCCCTTGGCCTTCGCGGGCTGATGGCAGCCGATGCAGACGCCCTGGAAGATCGGCCGGATCTGCCGGTCGAAGCTGATCTTCGCGGCGGCTCCGTCGGACTTCTTCTCCTGAGCGCCGGCGCCGAGCGCCAGGACGGCGCAGGCGGCGAGGGCGAGTCCGAGCCGGGCGGCGCGGGAGCTGAAGCGGTCGTGCATCATGTGAGTCAACCCAGAAAGAATGTTCATCAACCGATCTGTTGTTACCTACGAGGGGGGAATCCGGTACCCGGAATCCCGAATCCCGGATCCAGGCTTCAGTAGGCCCCGAGCATGCCCCGGCGGGCTTCGCGGTGCCAGTCGCGCAGCGAGCCGGCGAGCGGCTCGTTGATCTTCATGGCCTCCTCGAAGAAGCGGACGGCGTTGGCGTAGTGGTCGTGCGCGCCGCTGCGGTCGACGACCTTGGTCCGGTAGCGGCCCCAGCTGAGCTCGAGATGGCCCCGCTCCGCCGCCGCCTCGGCGCAGACCGGGTTCACGTCGAGCACGTCGCTCAGGCTCCGCCGCGCGTCCTCGAAGTCCGGCGTCGGATCGTGGCCGTAGGTCACCCGCAGCTCGCCCCGGGAGCGGAAGTACATCCCCTGCGTGATCTTCGCCTCGTTGTAGAAGCGCGCCATCGGGAAGACCTGGAGCAGGCTCGCGAGGGCCTTCTCGAGGTCCTGGGTCGGATCGCCGCGGCGCTTCACCCGGAGACGCGCCTGCTGGACCCGCACCCGCGCCCACTTGGCGTGGAGGGTGACCTTGTTCTCCATCTGCACGCGGCCGAAGGCCTCGTCGGCGCGGGCGAAGTCGCTGAAGGGATCCTCGCCCAGCCCGCCGCGGAAGGCCGCGTTCGCCGCCCAGAGGAGGGCGATGTTCATCCAGGCCTCGGCGGGCAGCGTCTTCTCCGCGACGAAGGGGGCCGCGAGCGCCTCCATCGCCTCGAGCTCCTTCAGCGGGCTCTCGCCTTTCTCGACCTTGTGCTCGGCGCGGCAGCGGAGCAGGTAGCTCCGGCCCGCGACGACGGAGGCTTCCTTCGGCTTCATCTTCGCCGCCTGCGCAAGATCCTCGTCGGCCTGGTCGAATTCCTGGGCCGGGTTCTCGCCCAGCGAGGCCCGGTGGACGCCCCAGTTCACCCGGACCAGCGCGCGGTTCACGAGCGCCTCGACCGAGGGACGGAGCTTGAAGGCCTGGGTGTAGTCGTCCTCGGCCCCCTGGAACAGCTGGATCGGATCCCGTCCCGTGTCGTGCAGCAGCGCGGCGCGCGAGGTCCGCAGCTCGCCCCGCTCCATCCAGAACGGCAGGTAGCCCCGGTCCTCCGCCAGCGCGCGGGTGTAGGTCTCGTCCGCCTTCCGCGACGACTCGTCCTGCTCCTTCGGCGGAGCGTAGTCGCCCACCGCCCCCAGGTAGGTGTGCGCGAGCGCCTCCCAGGCCTCGGCCCTCCCCGGATCCTCGGCGACGACCTTCTCCAGGAGCTCGCGCGCGGCGGCGCTGTTGCGGTAGAGCTGGGCGACCATCCCCTCGAGCGTCCGCTTGTCCAGATCCTCCAGGCCCTGCCCCGCCCTCAGCTCGATCAGGTCCGCCTCGCGGAGCCGTCCCGTCCGCGTCCGGCCGACGGTGAAGAGCACGAACTTCTCATAGAGCGCGGGCGCGAACTTCGCGGACAGCGCGAGCGCCTTCTCCTGCTGGTCGAGCGCCTTGCCGTCCTCCATCGCCGCACGGTAGCCGCGGCCGAGAAGGTATTCCACGTCCGGCGAGGCGAGCTTCCGCGTCCGCATCGAAGCGCAGGCCGCTTCGAGCTTCGTAAGGAACTCGCCCATCCGCTCGTTCGCGCCGGCGCGCCGCAGCGTCTGCATCGCGTCGATCGACACCCGCGCCAGGTCGCGGAAGCCCTGCAGCTCGCGCTCGCGGTCCCGCTCCCGCGCCTCGGTCTCGAGGCGCCGCGTGTTGTCCTCCGCGGAGATCCACGCGCGCCAGGCCACGCCGAAGAGGAGAGCGGCCGCGGCGACCCAGATGACCCGGCGGCTGCGCTTCATCCCGCGGCGCAGGGTCTGGGTGATGGCGCTTGCGGCGACCGGTTCGTCCTTGAGGATGCGGTCCAGGTCCTCCGCCAGGTCCTTCGCCGTGGCATAGCGGCGGCGCGGGTCCTTGTCCATGGCCTTGCGGATCACCGTCTCGACGTCGCGCGGGAGCGCCGGGTTGAGCGACCGCGGCGACTCGAGCTCGTCGTTGAGCACCTTCTGCAGCGTCTCGGCGAAGGACGCGCCGTCGAAGGGCGGCCGCCCCGTGAGGATCTCGTAGAGCGTGGCGCCGAGCGAGTAGACGTCGG
>JACQFK010000065.1 GCA_016200125.1 Planctomycetota bacterium | reverse complement strand
CGGACGGCGGCATCGCCCTTCCCCGCCCACTTGGCCTTGAGGTCGACGGCCTTCTCGGGCGCGTAGGCGGCATCGAAACCCTTCATGCCCGTGTTGTCGAAGCTGGAGATGAGGACCCACTTGGCGACGACGCCGTAGAGGGCCTGGACGTCGGCCTCGACGCCGAAGGCCTTGAGCTGCTTGACGATCAGGTCGACCTGGTCCCGGTCGCGGGCGCACTTCAGGAGCCGCTGGTAGTTCTCGACGGCGCTCTTGTTGCCGGGCTTGAACATTTTCTCGTAGCGGGCGATGGTGTTGGCGACGCCGGCGCGCCGCAATTCGCGGGCGGGGTCGTTGAGGAAGCCGCCGAGCAGCTCATCGGCAGCCGCGGCATCCAGGCGCGCGAGCCACTCGTAGCCGTGGACGCGGCCGGCCGCCGGCCCCTCGATGTCGTTGATGAAGAGCCTGAGCCGGGCGAGATCGAGCGGCTGCTTCTTCGCGGAGGCGTTTTCGACGATGGCATCGACGGCGGAGCGGAGCCAGTTGGCGGCGCGGGCATCGGCGCCCTCGAAGGCGGCGAGGGCGGGCAGGAGGGCTTCGGGCCCGCGTGCCACGACGGCCTTCCAGGCCTTGGCAGCCTCGTCGTTCCCCTTCCCCTCCGGCGCGACGGCCTTGAGCTTCGCCAGCGCGGCGTCCAGCTCGCCATCGGGCGAAGCGAGAGCCAGGAGGAGTGCGAGGACGGCCGCCCCTGGAGCGTTCATGCTCACTCTATCCAACGCCGCTCAGGAAGCTTCCGAGGCCGACAGGCTTCCGGAAATGTGGTCAAAGTCGCGCACCGGCCGGCGCTGATTCGGCGTACCGTAGACATGAGAAATGGAGCGGGTGTAGTTGCCATCTTGGTTCTCATCTCGGGCGGAGCGTCCGCTCAGCAGCAGAAGAAGAAGCCGCCCGCCCCCGCCGCCGTCACCGTCAAGTCCATCATGCTCGCCACCCACAAGGAAAAGGGCGCCCTCATCTTCAAGGCCCGCGACGGGGAGTCCAACGACGAGGAGAACAAGAAGCTCCTCGAGGACTACAAGACCCTCGCCACCCTCAAGCCGCCCCTGGGCGACGCCGGCAGTTGGTCCCGGCGCACCAGCGCGGCCATCGCCGCCCTCCAGGAACTCGTCGACAAGAAGGGCGGGGCCGTCGAGCGCGTCCGCGGCGCCACCGAGTGCAGCGGCTGCCACAACGCCCACCGCGTCGGCGGGAACAAATAAAAAAGGGCCCCGCACCAAAGCGGGGCCCTTCCTTGAACTTCCTCTCCCGAATTCCTACGACTTCGCGGGCCCGCCGTTCAGCGCGCCCGCCTTCGTCTCGCACCAGGACTTCCAGCTCGCCACCGCCGTCTTGCGCTGCGCGGCCGGCGCCTCCGGGGAGTACCCGAACGTGTCCTTCGAGCCTTCCTTGATCGCCGCGAAGGCCGCCTCGCGCACCTTCTGGTCGTCGTCGTCCAGCAGCAGCACCAGCGTCCAGATCACGTTCCGATCCTCGAAGTTGCCCAGCAGGTCGAGCTTCACCACCTTGCCCAGGCCCTGGATCGCCGCGACCCGGTCGTCGGCCGGCGCCGTCTTCTTCTTCGCCGTCTGCTCCAGGATGTCCTGCGCCTCCATGTAGCGCCAGTTGGCCGCGACGGTCAGGCCCTTCAGCGCCTCGGCCTTCACGTCGTCCGACTTGTCCTTTAGCAGCTTGATCAGCTCCATCACGACGCCCTGGCCGTAGAGGGTCTTCTCCGTCGTCGCGATCGCGGCCTTCTTGACCTCGGGGTCGGCGTTCTCGAGCGCGTTCTTCACGGCCTTCTCGGCCGGCGCGCCGCCGATCCGCTGGAGCTCGGTCAGCATCGGCCCCACCACGTCGGCCTTCTCGCTCCGCGTCTTCCCGGCCATCGACGACAGGCTCGTCCGCTCGTCCTTCGAGAGCGCCACTTCCTTGTGCCGCATCGAGTTCAGGAACAGGAAGGCGTCGTCCGCCACGTCGGGGAATTTCGTGATCCCGCCGTGGTCGGCGCCGTCGATCTCGCGGTAGACATAGCGATAGCCCTTCGCGCCCAGCTCCTTGATCGCCTTGCGCGAGGCGTCGACCGCGACCTGCTCGTCCTTGTCGCCGTGCACGAAGTACCACTCGGTCTTCGACTCGGCGGCGTTTCCGGGTCCGGCCTTCGGGGGCGCCTTCTCGCCCTTGGGGACGCCCGAGAAGTCCACGCCGCCGCCGCAGTAGGAGACCACCGCGGCGAAGAGCTCCTGGTGCTCCCAGCCGAAGCGCTTCACCATCCAGCCGCCGTTGGACATGCCCCAGATGTAGACGCGGCGCGGGTCGATGGGATAGGTCTTCATCGCCCACTCGATCCAGAGCAGGAGCCACTTGTCGTCGCTGGTCGCCCAGCCGGCGCCCTTGGACTTGCCGCCCATGATGACGTAGTCGCCGGAGAGCTTGACCCGCTTCGCGGCCTCGATCCCGAAGCCGGTCATGTGGTCCTCATTGCCGTTCATGCCGTGGAAGCAGACGATCAGCCCGAGGTGCTTCTGCTCCGGCTGCTTCTCGGGAGCCCACATGCGGTAGTGCATGATGAGCTCCTTGGTCTTCGGGTCCTTGTAGTCGTCCTTGAAGTCGCCGTGCCAGGGATGCTTGATCTCCTGGTCGCCCTTGGACACGCCGCCCTGCGCCAGCAGCAGCAGCGCCATCCCGCTCAGAATGCTCATGGTCTCTCCTATGGTTTCCCTTCCAGAGGGCCCGCCACCTTCGTGCACCAGTTCTTCCACTTCGCCACCGACGCCTTCCGCTCCGCGGTCGGCAGGTCGGGCTTGTACTCGTAGAGGTCCTTCACGAACTCCTTGAAAATCGGGAAGGCGGCGAAGGCCGCCTCGCGCACCTTGAGCTCGTCGTCGTCCAGCAGGCCCACCAGGGTCCACACGATCATCTTGTCCTCGAAGTTCCCGGGAAGCATGAGGTGGACGGTCCGCGCGAGGCCCTCGACCGCGGCGACCCGGTCGGCGACCGGGAGGCTCTTCGTCCGGGACAGGCGGACCAGCGTGTCCTGCGCCTCGGGGTGGCGGTAGTTCGAGGCCATCCCCAAGCCTTTGAAGGCCGCCAGGCGCATGTCGTCGGCCTTGTCCTTCGTCAGCTTGATGAGCTCGACGACCGTCTCCTTGGTGTAAAAGGTCTTTTCCGTCGTGGCGGCGGCCGCGACGCGGAGCTCGGGGTCGGTCGAGTCGAAGGCGCTGTCGATCGCCTTCGACGCGGGGGCGCCGCCGATGCGGGCGGCCTCGGCGACCAGGCCCTTGTCGGTCTTGATCTTGCCGGGCATCGCCGCGAGCGAGGCTTTCTCGTCCTTCGCGGGCGCGATCTCCTTGTGCCTCAGCGAGTGCATGAAGAGGAACCAGTCGTCGCGCACGGCGTCGACCAGCTTCAGGTCGGGATGGCCCTGGCCGTCCCAGATGTCGGTGTGGCCGTAGCCGTCGAGCTTGCGGAAGACGCCGCGGTATCCCTTCTGCTTGAGGATGTCGAGGGCCTTCTTGGAGTTGTCGGGGTTGTCGTTGCCGCCGTGGACGAAGTACCACTCGGTCTTCGTATCGGCCGCCGGGCCGGGGAGGCCGGGCTTCGCCTTGTAGCACTCGGGCGGGTCCTGGAAGCTGTTGTAGCTCCCGCAGTAGCCGACCACGGCGGCGAAGAGGTCCTGATGGTGCCAGCCGAAGCGGCCCACGAAGGCGGCGCCGTTGGAGCTCCCCCACTCGTAGACGCGGCGGGGATCGATGGGGT
>JACQFK010000064.1 GCA_016200125.1 Planctomycetota bacterium | reverse complement strand
GGAGTGGACGAACAGCCAGACGCGCCGCCGGTAGCCGATCTCTCGGCCACCAAGCTCCGCGGCGCGGTCAAGACCGGCGTCGTGGCCGATATCCTCGAGTCCTTCCGCGCCCTCTCGCCGGTCCGCCGCGCCGAGCTCTTCGTCCAGCTCCACGGGGAGGAGCAGAAGGCGATCCTCGCCCAGGCGCCGCCGCCGCTGGTGGCCTCGATCCTGGCCGACTGCGACAGCGCGAGCCTCGAGGAGTTGCTCACCCAGATCGAGCCGGCCTCGATCACGGCCGCGCTGCGGCTGATCCCGCCCGACGCGCTGGCGGACATCGTCCTGCGGCTGCCGGCGGAGAAGGCCGACGGGATCCTGAACGCCGTCGACTCCACGCTGCGCGCCGACGTGCGGAAGCTGATGACCTTCGACCCCAGGACCGCGGGCGGCCTGATGACGACCCGCTACCTGAGCGTGCCCGACGTGGTCACGATCGAGCGGGCGCTGGAGATCATCCGGGGCAGCGGGCGGGCGGACACGCCCTCGTACATCTACATCGTGGACGCGGGCGGCCGCCTGGCCGGGGTGGCGCCGCTGAGGTCGCTGCTCATGGCCCGGCCGCAGGACTCGGTCCATTCGGTCATGGTCAAGACCGTGGTGAAGCTCCGCTCCACGGCGCCGCTGGCGGAGATCGTGGAGATGTTCCAGCAGTACCCCTACGTGTCGCTGCCCGTGACGGACGAAAAGGACCGCCTGATCGGCATCGTCTCGGTCAACGCGATGAAGGAGGCGATGCACGCGGGCCAGCAGGAGGTGGTGCGCGGGATCACGGGCATCGACCCGCGCGAGCGGCTCAAGCAGACGCTGGTGGCGACGCGGGGTCGGCTTCCCTGGATCACCGTGACGATCCTGGGCGGCCTGGGCTGCGCGTTCATCGCCGGCTTCTTCCAGCACACGCTCGAGACGCTGGTGGTGCTGGGGATTTTCATGCCGATCGTCCTGGCCCTGGGGGAGAGCATCGGGGCGCAGACCACCTCGGTGGTGCTGTCGACCCTGGTCGAGGGGGGCACGTCCAAGGAGGAGTTGACGGCCTTCATGGTGAAGGAGGTGCTGGTCGGGCTCCTGGCGGCGCTCTATTCGGGGGCGCTCGTGGCGGCGGCGTCGCTGCTCTGGCACGGCAACCCGCGGATCGGCCTGCTGATCGGCGGCGCGGTGTTGATCTCGGTGGCCTGGTCGGCCTTCCTGGCGGTGATCATCCCCGGCCTGATGAAGCGCTTCAAGGTCAACCCGGCGATCGCGAGCGGCCCGCTGGTGCTCGCGCTGGCCGACTTCTCGACCCTGCTCGTCTACTTCGGCGGCGCCACCCTCTTCCTGAAGTGGCTGAAATAGCTGCTGCCCTTCAAACGACGTTGGAATGGTCGCAGTTCAAGGACGGCCCCCCGGCTGCCGATAAACCAGACAGGACAGCTGGAGGGTGGGACCATGGCGAACATGCCGTTTGAGCTGGTGGGGAAGCGGGTGATGGACGGAGCGCTCTGCCTCGTCTTCAAGTGCGCCGGGTGCGGCGACAAGGTCTCCCTGGTGATCCGCGACACCGACCCCCTCAAGGAACGCTACCCCGTCGCCTGCATGTGCGGCGCCGAGGTGAACATGTTCTTCGGCTCCCCCCGGGTCGCCCGCAACATGATCCGCGCGCTCAAGAAGGAAGCGGAAGCCGAGGTCGAGGCCCGCCGGGGCCCCCATCGCTGCCACTCCCCGCTTCTGAACTAGGGTCGGGGGCCGACCTTTGAGACGTCGATCGGCTGGAAGCCCAGCTTGAGGGCGGGCGAGTCGGCCTTGAGGCTGAAGTCGCCCTTATCGGGATCGACGAAGAGCGGATCCGCGATGACCGAATCCTTGTCGATTCCCTGCTCCTTCCACTTCTCGGGCAGCCCCTTCGTTCCCGCGGGATTCCAGAACAGGTTCTTCTCCCAGCGGTACTGGCCGCCGTCCCAGTTGCCCGAGAGCAGCTTGCCTTCCTTCCAGTAGATGATGTTCCGCTCGAAGAGCAGGGTGAAGTGGTCCTCCTTGCGCGTGCGGGCGATCTGCGCCTCCTGGTTGAGCGCGAAGATGTTGTTCCGCAGGGTGTTCTCCTTCCCGTAGTGCTGGTGGAAGCCGTTCGACTTGCAGCGGTAGGCCAGGTTGTTCTCCGCGACCACGCCGGTGGAGCCCTCGTCGAAGTAGATCGCCCAGCCGCCGTAGGTCGACGACCAGACGTCGTGGAACACGTTGTTGCGGATGACCGTTCCCGTGCAGGTGCCCAGGGTGTAGATACCGCCCATGTCGGCCAGCATCCCCCGGCCGATGTCGTGGACGTCGTTGAACTCGATGATGTTCTCCTGCGCGCCGCTCGGGCCGTAGCCCCAGGACCAGCCGATCGAGAACCCCGAGTAGCAGGTGTCGTGGATGTGGTTGTGGGAGAACAGGTTCTTCGAGCTGTGGCCCACCCAGATCGCGACGCCCGCGGGGAAGACGCGGCCGATGTCGTGGATGTGGCTGTCGGTCACGATGTTGCCCAGCGTCCTGTCCGCCTCCTCCTTGCGCAGCGCCGTCTCGCCGATCCGGATCCCGCCGGCGCCGATGTCGACGACCTCGCAGCGGACGATGCGGTTCTCCTTGCAGCCGCGTCCGAAGTCGATGCCGTAGCCGCCGACGTGGGAGACGACGCAGCGCTCGAAGGCGCAGGAGACCGCGCCCTGGGCCCAGACCGCGCCGGCGTACTCGATCGCCGCCTGCGAGTCCGAAAAGCCCTTCGGGCCGATCGACCAGTCCGCGTGGCTGAACGCGATGCCGCGGAACTGGAGATTGCGGGCGCCTTCGATCCTCAGGAGCTGCGGCATCGTCGGCGCGATCGCCTCGACCTTGGAGGGGTCCTCGCCCTCGAGGGGCTTGTAGGACAGCAGGCCCGTCTTGCGGTCGAGATGCCATTCGCCCGGCGCGTCGAGGAACTCGGGGGCGTTCTCGACCCAGTAGCGCGCCTTCGCCTCGGTGATCCACTTGAAACAGTCGCCCGAGAGCGTGGCGACGCGCGCGTCGGCGTCGATGGCCCGGATCGGCATGCGGATCTCGGCCCACTTCTGGAGCGCGATAACCTCTACGTCGCCCCGCGCGGCCCACTCGGGCTTCAGGTCGCCCTGCTTGTATTTCAGCTTCGCGGGCTTGTCGAGCGTGATCTCGCCGTCGACGTGGAAGTACTCGCCCTCGTTCGGCGTCCGGGCGCGGGTGCGGCGCTTGCCGTCGATGAAGAGCTGGTTGAAGCGCCAGCCTTCGGGGATCTGCGCCGTCCAGAGTCCGCCCTCGGCCTTCTTCCAGCCCTCGATCCGCCTGCCGCCGCTCACGACGACCGTCGCGCCCGGATCCGCCGCGTAGGTGACGCCGGAATCCTCGGGCTTGAACACGAGCGTCTCGGGAAGGAAGTAGGTGCCGGCGCGCAGGTGGACCGTGACGGCCTTCGTGCGGACGGCGTCGCGGGCCCGGGCGATCGTGGCGAAAGGCGCCTCTTTCGTCCCCGGGTTCGTGTCCTTGCCGGCGGGGGAGACGTAGGCGTCGGGGTCGTTCTGGAGAGAGAGGGACAGCAGGAGTGCGATGAGGTTCATGGAAATCTCCGGCGTGCCCCGCCCCTTACCCCTCTTTCCAGGACCGGCTCCTCTTTATTCTTACACATTCCAATGCGACTCGAGTAAGCGAATCGACCCTTACGGGAAAATTCTTCTGAACCCGTGGAAGAGGATCACCGGATAGAGCGCGAGGTTGCGGAGCAGGGCGCGGAGCCAGGAGTAGCGGGGCGGAGGGGCGGCGCCCGCGAGCGACGCGGCCAGGCCGCGCAGGTGCGAGGGTCCGAAGGGCCCGTCGTTCAGCCCGGCGATCAGATGGGCGGGCAGTCCCGGCTCGCCGTGCAGCGCGCCGAGCCAGGCGCCGAGGATCGCGGCGATCGAGTCGGTGTCGCCTCCCGCGCCGATGCATTCCTGCAGCGCCAGTAGCGGCGTGTCGCCGTAGCGCAGGTAGCAGTAGAGCGCGAAGGGCACCGTGTGGACCACGTAGCCCGTGGTCTTGAGCGCCTCCGCCGCCTCCGAGGTCGGCGCGCAGCGCTTCGCGAGCTCGGCCGCCCGGTCGAGCGCCGCGCCCAGCTCCGGCTCGGTCACGCCGCGGCGCGCCTCCTCGGGCCCGCGGGCGACGAGCTCCGCGACGAAGAGCGCCCCCTGCAGCGCGCGCTCGTCGGTGTGGGTGACCGACGCGATCGCCCTGCCGAAGGTCCGCCGCTTCTCCGCGTCGTCGGGGAAGAAGGCGCCGACGACCGCCGCGCGCATCGCCGATCCGTTGCCCGCGGAGCGGACGCCGCTGCGGGAGAGGCCGAGCATGATCCGGAAGGAGGAGCGGACCGTGGCCAGGCCGACGCCCCAGGGCAGGCGCCAGAACCAGCCGAGCAGCGAGCGGCGGAACGCGCGCGCGCAGCGGTCGGGGTCGGCGGGATGGCGCGCGAGGCTCTGGGCGACGAGGGCCGACTGCTCCGTATCGTCCGACACGTAGCCCCGGCGGCCCAGCAGGTGGTAGCGGTCGAGGCGCCCGAAGCGCCGGGCGATCCGCTTCGCCGACATCCCCTCGCAGACGAGCCCGAGCGCGTCGCCGACGGCGGTGCCGAGCAGCACGCCCGCGAGACGGTCCCGCAAATCCATCCGGTGGAGTATAATCTTTCGTCACATTTGCGGGAGGGCCCATGGATCCCCTGTCCCTCGACTGGGGCGGCGCGACGGCCGAGTTCCAGAACGACGAGGCCAAGAGCGCCGTCCACATATTCAATCACGACCTCACGGCCCCCGACCGGGTGGAGCGGGCGATCCGCTTCGCCCAGGCCCGGCTGGCCTGGTGCGCCCGCAAGATGCCGGGCTTTACGCAGGAGGTCTGGTACGACGAGCGGGAGCAGAAGGTGGCGCCCGAATCCAAGCAGCAGATCAGGACGGCGCTCGGCACCCGGGCGGCGGGCCTGATGTTCATGTCGGAAGGGGGCGAGTGATGGCCTACACGCTGATGGCGGAGGGCCCGAAGCCGGTCGACTGGGCGGCGCTGCACGGCGCGGTCAAGCCGATCCGAAAGCGGGTCGAGCTGTTCCCCGTCCCGGCCTCCAACGGCCTGGGGATCTCGGTGCCCCAGCGGCTGCGCAACGACCTGGCCTGGGAGGAGATCACCCAGCTCATGGACGTCTTCAAGAAGTTCGAGATGGACGTCTACGATCTCGCCACGGGGACGAAGCTGGGGGCCGACACGCTGGAGTCGGTCAAGCAGAAGTTCGTCGTCGAGGAGTAGCCGCGCCTACTGCGGGCTGGCGCCTTTCGCCAGGCCGAAGACGCGGTCGTTCTTCGCGCGCTGGTGGCACTCCGTGCAGGAGGCCAGCTTCCCCCACGAGGTGATCATTGTTCCGCCGGGCGTGGCGGTCGCGTAGATCCATCCCGCGTCGCTGTCCGCCTCGCCCGTCTTGATCATCAGGAAGAGCGGGCCCCGGTCCTTCGTCACGGGATGCGCCAAGGTCGAGTTGGCCGCCGGGGTCCAGGATTCCTTCACCAGGATCTGGCCCAGGGGCTGGGGCAGCTCGCGGAAGCTGCGGTACTCGTCCTGCTTCTTGGCATAGAGGTAGTAGAGCTTCCTGCCGTGGGTCTCGGGATCGCGGCTGGCGCTGATCCGGGGCGGAGGGGGAGGCGGCGCGTCGCAGAGGGTCGGCGCGCGCCGGACGAGGTCGTCCACCTTCCCGAAAGATGCGTAGTCCAACGCCGCCGATTCGACCTGAGGATTCATCGGCGGAGGCGTCGTCGCGCAGCCGGCCGCCAGGAGCAGGGCGGCGCAGCCGCTAGCGATTCTCATAGGCTCCCCCATTGAAGGCGCTCGAGATCAGTCCGAGGTACGGGTCGTCCAGGTCGCAGTGCAGCGCCTCTTTGTAGATACGCTTGGTGATCTCCGAGGGACGGACGATCTTCTCCGACAGGATCTTGTGGATGAGCGGCGTCCGTTCCTTGCGGTTGATTTCGGTGTCGGCCGTGAGGATGGCGAGCTCCTCGGCCGTGAGCTTCTTCAGCGGGGATTCGATCTCCTCCTTCGCGACGTCTCGGGAGATGATCCGGGTGCCGATGCCCTTGCGGTCGACGAGTTCCTGCCGCTTGTCGAGCGACATCCTCATCAGCCGCTCCGCCATCGCCTTGGCCATGTCGTTCCGGACCCATTCGTAGACCGTGGGGGTCGTGATGTTGGCCGTGTGGTAGTCGATCACGGTCTTGTCGAAGGCCGCCGCCGCGAGCGTCGCGTGGCAGAGGTTGAGCGCGTAGCGCAGGCTCTCGAGGTAGGCCTCGGGCAGGTTGAGGCCGGGGATGACGTCGACGACGCGGCCGTCGGGGGCGCAGACATAGGTCGCGATGTTCCCGTTGACGGTGCGCTTGATCTTGCGGCCGTTGCCGAAGTCGATCTCGACGGTGGGGACGGGGCGGACGGCTTCCCAGGCCGCGACGAAGTTCGCGCGGATGAAGGCGGATACGCGGGCGTCCGAGAAGAGCACGCTTCTCGAAAGGCGGGCGTTCGTTCAGCAGTAGACGTCGTCGAAGTTGCCCAGGAGCTGGAAGAGGAGGACCGGCTTCCCCTTGTTGACGGCGGCCTCGAGGCCGCGATTCCACTCGATGCCGGTGCGCGCGAGGTCGAACTTCTCGGGCGCGGGTCCGAGGCTCTTCTTGATCGGGGACTCGACCTTCTTCTTGCCCTCGTCCTGCGCCTGGAGGCTCGCGCAGAGGGCCAGGATCAGCGCCATCGATGTCTTCATGGGGCTCTCCTATGCTTTCGCCAGGACGATGTTGAACGAACCGGCGGCCTTCTGGAGGTCGATGATGAGCGACTTGCGGACGAAGGGGTCGCGGTTGAGCCAGGGGTCGCCGCTGAAGTAGAGCTGGGTCGTCAGGGGGCGGTAGCCGGGCGCCGTCACCTTGAAGTGGAGGTGGGCCGGGCGCTTGGCCTCGCCCAGGTCGTACTGGCCGGGCATCACCGTCGTGATCCGGTAGTTCCCGCAGCGGCCGTGACGGATCTTGCCGCGGAAGAGGTACTTGTCGCTGTCGTTGTCGTACTCCCCCCCGGCGCTGGCGTGCCAGACGTCGAGCACCGCATCCCACAGCGTCGTGCAGTCGGGCGAGGTCACCTGGCCCTTGATGAAGAGCGGATCGCCCTTCACCCCCTCGGCCAGGACATTGCGGAAGGGGGCGTCCTTGCGGTAGTAGGGGCCCTCGATGTTCTCCTCGGTGGGGACGAGGGTTTTCGCCGGGTCCTGTGCCCGGAGGAGGGATCCGGTCGCGAGCAGGCCCGCGGCCCCCAGGAATGCGCGTCTTGAAGTATTCATAGCCCCGATAAAGCAACTCCCATGCCGCGGACTGCACCCCATCAAACGACGTTGGAACGGCAGCACTTGTATCGGAAGGGATACAGGGGGGTATCCGGGAGGATAAAAAAGCGGGAGCGCGGAGGGTCGCTCCGCGCTCCCGTTCGGATGCCGGTAAGGGGGCCTACTTCCGCTTCGCCGCCTGCTCCTGGATGGTCTTGCGGACGGCCTCGTCGAAGGAGGCGTCGGCCGAGAGGTTCTTCCTCTTCATCTCCTCGTTGATGAACTTCTGGCGGTCGACGCTGAGGCCGGCGATCTCCTTCTTGATCTCCTCCCGCTCCAGCTGCTTCTTCGCGAGGTGCGCCTTGCGCTCCTCGGGCGTCATCGTCTGCATCTCCTTGGGCAGGTCCTCGACTTTGACCTTCGCCAGGTCGAAGTCCTTCTCCTTGGAGGCGTCGACCAGGTCCCACTCGGCGTTGTGATAGACGCCGCCGGCCTTGGCGAGCGCGCGGGTCGCCGCCGCGGGCGCCGCGCCGGCGTCGGCCGTCTTCTTGTCCGCCTCTTCCTGCTTCTCCTTGCCCTCGGCGCCGCGGCGGCCGAAGGGGACGTAGGTGCCGTTCAGCTTCTGGTTGAGCTCGACGAGCTTCTTGTCCTGGGGGGTCTGGATGGTCACTTCGCCGCCGGAGAGGTCGATCTGGGTGTAGATGCCGTCGGCCAGGCTCACCAGCTCGCGCCAGGTCTTCTCCTCCTCGGTCGAGGGCTTGCCGCAGTAGATCGCGTTGACCGTGATGTCCTTCTTGATCGCGACGGGGGCGGTCTTCGTGTACAGGACGTCCTCGCGGCCCTGCGCGGCGGTCTCGTTGCCGACCATGAAGATCATCTTGAGCGCCTTGCGCTCGGGCGCCCACTCCATGCGCTCGACGGCCTGCAGGAGGGCCCAGCCCACCCACTCGTCGCCGCCCATGTCGCAGCGGAAGGTCGACAGGTTCTCGTACACCTTGTCGAGGTCGGTGGAGAGCGGGAAGAACTTGATGTCCTTGTCGGCGGAGCCGTAGCCGATCAGGCCGATCCGCAGGATCGGCGTGGGCTTCTGCGCCGCGACCTCGTTCACGATCGTCCAGATCTTCCGCTTGGCGGTGTCGATCACCCGGTCCATGCTGCCCGAGCGGTCGACGCAGAAGACCACGTCCACCTTGCCCCGCGCGGGGCCGTCGTTCTGGGCGTAAACGGAGCCCGCGACGAGCAGGCTCATCAGCGTCGCGATTATCGTTTTCATGTCGATCTCCTCAAACTGGCCCTTCGACGCGGGCGGGAGCGGCGGGGTTCCAGGAATTCGCGTCCTGGATCCGTGGGGCCGGAATCGCCGGCGGCGACCGGGGAAGCGGGCTCCAGGGCGGAGCCGTCGAAATCGACGCGCTCGGCCTCCTGCCGGAAAGGGGCCGGTTTGCCCAGCGAGTAGAAGAAGCGGAAGCGGCCGCGGGTCGCGTCGCCGCGGAGGTCGAGCTGCAGCGTTGCCGACGAGAGATCGAGTCGGCGGACCAACACCGGATGAGTCGGCGAATGGACCTCCCTCACCCCGAGCGGGGAATCGATCCGGACCTTCACCGTGCGGTGGACCAGCCGGGCCGATTCCTGGCTGAGGAAGGCGTTGAAGGTCTCGACCCGGAAGCGGCCGGCTTCCGGGGTCAGGCTTTCCAGAGTCTCGAATTCGATCCTGAAGCGCTCGCCGCTCGGGCCGCCGGGAATCCCCAGCCAGGCCGTGGCATCTTCCGAGGTCGTCATCGTGGCGCAGCTGCAGCCGACGATCCGCTGTCCGGGCTCCAGGGTCAGGGGCAGCCACACCTGCAGCTCGCGCGACTCCAGAATGCGGACGAATTCGAGCGTGAAGCGCTTCCGGGCGACGTGATCGCGGATGGAGATCTCGGCATGGGTTTCGAGGAGTTCGACGAACTCCAGGGGCAGCTCCATCCCTCAGGCATCCGCTTCGCGCGGGAGGGCGGCGATGACGATCGACAGGACGAAGCCCGGGATCAGGAGATGTTTCATGAGGTTCGGAGCGCAAGGCCCGTGCCAAGGCAATGGGTCAGGGGAAGAAGTCCGGCCGTATCGGAATGGATACGCGGAGCGTATCCGCTCAGATACCGAGCTGGCGGATCAAGCGAGCCAGATAAGTGCGCTGGAGCTCGAGCGCCTCGGCGGCGCGCGTCTGGTTGCCGCCGCAGCGGGCGAGCGTTTCGACGATGAGCCGGCGCCGGTAGTCCTCGACCTGGCCATGGAACGAGTCGGGCGGGAGCGAGGTCGAGAGCAGCACCTCCGGCGGGAGATCGCCGGTGGAGATCTCGCCCGCGTCGCCGAGCGCGGCGGCGCGCTCGATCGCGTTCCGCAGCTGGCGGACGTTGCCCGGCCAGTCGTAGCGCTCGAGGGCCTCGAGCGTCTCCGGGGCGAACTTCGCGCCCGCCTTCAGCTGCCGGAGGAAGTGCTCCGCCAGCGGGCGGATGTCGCTCCGCCGCTCGCGCAGCGGGGGCAGCGTGATGCTGATCACGTTCAACCGGTAGAAAAGGTCCTCGCGGAACTTCCCCTCGGCCACCCGCTTCTTGAGGTCCTGGTTGGTGGCCGCGACCACGCGCACGTCGACGGTGATGGTCTCGGTGCCGCCCACGCGCTCGAAGGCGCGCTCCTGGAGGACCCGGAGCAGCTTCGCCTGCAGGGCGGGAGAGATGTCGCCGATCTCGTCGAGGAAGATCGTGCCGCCGTGGGCGAGCTCGAACTTGCCGGCGCGGCGCGCCTGGGCGCCGGTGAAGGCGCCCTTCTCGTGGCCGAAGAGCTCGCTCTCCAGCAGCGTCTCGGCGAGCGCCGCGGCGTTCACCGCGACGAAGGGCCCGCTCCGGTGGATGAAGCGCGCGATCACTTCCTTGCCGGTCCCGCTCTCGCCCAGCAGCAGCACCGTCGCGTCCGCCTTCGCCGCCTTCCGGGCCAGCTCGACCGAGCCCGCCAGGCCGATCACCGTCGGCTCCGCGGCCTGGGCCTTCACCGTCCGCTGCAGCGAGGTCCGCTCCAGCGCCCGCCGCACGGTCTCCTCGACCAGCGAGGGCTCGAAGGGTTTCTGGATGAAGTCGTAGGCGCCTTCCTTCATCGCCTGGACGGCCTTGTCGACCGTGCCGAAGGCGGTGATGACGACCACGGTCGCTTCGATCTGCTCCTCGCGGAGCTGCTTGAGCACCCAGAAGCCGTCCCCCTCGGGCAGCTGGAGATCGAGGAGGACCGCGTCGGGCCGCTCGCGGGAGATCTTCGCCAGCGCCTCGCGGCCCGAGCCCGCGGTGATCACGTCGAACTTGCGGGCGGCGAAGCGGTCCACGAGCGCCTGGCGGATGTGGGCGTCGTCGTCGACCACGAGGAGGCGCGGCATCTAGAACCTCAGCACGAAGGTGTTGCCCTCGCAGGCGAGGGAGCCGCCGTGCAGCTGCGCCAGCTTGCGGGCGATCGAGAGGCCCAGGCCCGCGCCGGGGGGCTTGGGGCCGGTCTCGACCTTGCTGAATTTCTCGAAGATCCGCTCGCGGTGCTCGGGCGGCACGCCGGGGCCGTCGTCGGTGACCCGCACCTCGCGGCCGCGCACCTCGACGTCGACCCGGGACTTCGCGTACTTGAGGGCGTTGTCGACCAGGTTGAGCACGATCTGCTGGACGCGCGCGGCGTCGAGGTCGATCGTGTCGCCGGCGCCGGAGACGGCCAGCGGGACCCGGGCGATCGGCCGCAGCGTCTCGGCCGTGCTGCGGACGAGGGCGCCCAGGTCGGTGCGCTGCTTCGCCAGCGCGATGCCCGCGTCGATGCGCGCCACGTCGAGGAGTTCGTTCACCATGCGGATCAGGCGGTCGAGGTCCTCCTGGACGCGTCCCAGCGATTCCTTGCCGCCGATGCCCTCCTGGACGTTGGCGACGGTGGCCTTCGCAGACGTGAGCGGCGTGCGGAGCTCGTGGGAGACGTGGGCGACGAACTCTCCCTTCACCTGGTCGATCTGCTGGACCGCCGCGGCCATGCGGTCGAAGGCCTGAGCGAGCTGGCCGATCTCGTCCTCGCGCGAGATGCCGGTGCGCGCCGCGAAGTCGCCGCGGCCCAGCGCGTCGGCGGTGCGGGCGAGGGCGCGGACGGGGCGGACGACGCGGCCCGCAAAGAGGAAGGCCAGGCCGACCTCGAGGACGAAGGCGAGGCCGAACCAGACGAGCGCCTGGTCCCGAGCCTGGCGCAGGGGGGCGAGGGCGAGGTCCCGCGGCTCGGCCACGTCGATGACCCAGTCGGCGTGGCCCACCGGATGGCGGCTGGTGATCGACGAGGCCAGGATGGATCCCTCGGCGGAGGCGGCCAGAGTCTTGCCCGTGCAGTCGCGCAGCAGGACGAGGCGCTCCGGGGAGCCGGCCACGCTGGCCAGCATCTGGGAGACCGGCTGGAGGTCCAGGACGGCCGTGAGCGCGGCGCCGCCGGGGGCCGGGACGGAGACCGGGAGGCCGTTGAAAGGGCCGACGTTGTCGACCGTCCCCGCGATGAAGACGTTCCCGTTGGCGGCCTCGTTGAGGATCGGCGAGCTGTTGGTCAGCACCTGGACCTGCTGGCCGACCCGCGTGTTGTAGGCGCGGTTGGAGGGCCTGACGATCGCCTGGGTGCGGTTGTACTCCGACTGCTGGGCCTGGGCCTGCACCTCCACGTCCTTCTTGCCCACGGTCCAGTACCCGATCTCGAGGAAGAGGTCGGGCGGGTCGAGGAGCGTGTTGAGGCGTTTGGTCTGGGCCTGGGGATCCTCGTCCTTCTTCAGCATCGTTGCGATGCTCTTGAGCTTGGTGGTGGCGGTCTTCAGGTGGTCGCGCACGAGGGCGCCGGCGGCGGTGGCCAGCTGCTCCTGGCTGGCGCGCACCTGGGTGGTGATGGAGCCTTCGATGAGGTGGAGGACGAGGAATCCGGCGCCCACGAGCGGCGCCAGCGCCACCACGAGCATCACCAAAGTCAGCTGCAACGACAGTCGGCGACGGATCACGTCAGCAGTATACAGCAATCGCCGTGCCACATCGAAACCCAAGGCGCTCCATAAACCGAAGAAGTCGATTTATGGCACTTTGTGCCATAAATCGACTTCTTCGGTTTATGGTAGACTGGGCTTGGTGAAGCGCCTGGCGTGGCTGATTCTGGTGGCCGGCTGCTCGAAACCGCTGCCTGAGGCGGAAACACTGGCGTTCCAGTCGCTGGGGGCCTTCGAATACACCGAGAAGATGAAGCTTCCCGCGGACGTCACGGCGTGGAACGGGCGGGTCGTGAAGGCGACCGGCTTCATCAACCCGCTCTCCCAGACACGAAACCTGACGGGGTTCCTCCTGGTGAAGGACCGCGCGAGCTGCTGCTACGGCAAGATGCCCCAGATGAACCACTACATCAACGTCAAGCTCAAGCCCGGCCAGTCCGCCAACTACTCCACGGATCCCGTGACGATCCAGGGCCTGCTCAAGGTGGAGGAGCGCTTCGACGGCGACTGGCCCCTCGGACTCTACTGGATGGAGGCGGCGGAGGTGGTCAGGTGATCCTCGCGCTCCTGCTCCTGCTGCAAGACTCGGCCAAGATCGCCCAGGAGATCGAGTACGCGAACGCGAAGGAGAAGCCCCAGCTCCACGTCCAGGCGATGCGCCGGCTGAAGGACCGGGGCGGCCCCGCGGTCGCCGCCGAGATCGCCGCCTTCGTCTCGAAGCAGGGCCACAACGCGCTCTCGATCGCGTTCACCGAGGGCCTGGGCTCGCTCAAGGACGAACGGATCACGGCGCTGCTGCGCGAGCTCATCCGCGACAAGGACTTCTTCTGGCGGCCCACGGCGTTCCGCGCGCTCGCCGAGCTGGGAGACGCCGGCTCCCGCGACGACTTCCGCGCGGCCCTGGGCGACCGCCTCTGGGGCTGCCGGGCCGCGTCGATCGGCGCCCTCGAGAAGCTGAACGACCGGGAGTCGGCGTCGCGCATCAAGGAGCTGCTCGGCGACGACGTCTACGACGTCCGGGCCCAGGCGGCCCGGACCCTCCACGCCTTCGGGGATTCGTCCGGCCTGCCGGTGCTCGTCGAGGCGCTGCGCGCCAACACGGTCTGGTTCGACATCGACTACGGCCAGATCGCGCGCGAAGACGCCTGGAACTTCCTGAAGAAGGTCGCGAAGGACGACTTCGGCTACAAGCCCTGGGAGACGGCGGAGGAGCGGGCCCCCGGCCTCGCCCGCGCCGAGGCCTGGATCGCGAAGACGATGCCCGACTGGCGCGACAAGGTGCCGGAGAAGGCCCGGGTCCGCGCCGCCGCGGTGGACTACGCCTTCGGCTTCGAGCGCCGCTCCTGCCAGCGCGGGGACTTCTTCTTCCGGCTCGACCGGGAGGGCAACCTCGTGCTCGGCTACTTCACGCTCGAAAAGGCCAAGCTGACGGACGACGAGCTCAAGGCCTTCAACGCCGCGCTCGACAAGGTCCGTTCGGTGGACCGTTCACTGCCCTACGGGCAGGGCGGCTGCGACTTCGAGCAGTATTACGTGCGGGTGGGCGACCGTTTTGAGAAGCTCTGGATCGGCCTGCAGGGGCGCCCCGCGGGCGCCGAGCCCTTCGTCCGCCTCGTCGTCGAGCTGCTCCGCAAGAAGTTCGGGGAGCGGACGGTCGAGGAGTTCAAGCAGTCCTCCGACCTGTTCAGGATGAGCGAATGAGGATCCGGCCCTACGAGAAGCGCGACGCGCAGGCCCTGATCGCGCTGATCCGCGCCCTCGCCGCCTACGAGAAGCTCAAGCCGCCGTCTCCGGCCGCCGCGAAGCGGCTGATCGCCGACATCGGCAAGCGGATCCGGGTCCTGATGGCCGAGGTCGACGGCACCTGCGTCGGCTACGCGATCTACCTGTTCACCTACAGCAGCTTCCTCGCGAAGCCCACGCTCTACCTCGAGGACGTCTTCATCCTGCCCGACCACCGCCGCGGCGGCATCGGAAGGAAGTTCTTCGAGGAGCTCCACCGGGCGGCGCGGCGCGAGAAGTGCGGCCGCCTGGAATGGGTGGTGCTCGACTGGAACACCCCGGCCCTCAACTTCTACCGGAAGCTCGGCGCGAAGCCGCTGGACGACTGGATCACCTTCCGGATCGTCCTT
>JACQFK010000648.1 GCA_016200125.1 Planctomycetota bacterium | reverse complement strand
TGAGCAGGTCCTTGTAGCGGTACTGGACGATCAGCCGGTGGCGCTCGGGGAGATCGCTCAGGCAGCCTTCCAGGGCCTTCTCGCGGTCCTTCCAGACCTCGGTCCGCGCGCGGTCGTGGGCGGCGGCGATCGCGTCGATCTCCTCCGGCTCGAGGACGACCATCTTGCGGACGGCCTGGGTCTCGCGGGCCTTCAGGATGCGCCGGCGGGCGATCTCGCGCACCCAGGCGCCGAAGTCGGTCCCGGCTTCGAAGGCCGCGCACTTGTCGAAGGCGATGAGGGCGACGTCCTGGAACACGTCCTCCGCGGCCTGCCGGTCGCGGACGATGGAGAGGACGAACGAGAAGAGCACCTGCCGCTGCTGCAGGAAGGCCTGGAGGAATTGCGGACGGTCCATCTTCGCTCCCGGAAGCCCATCCGGCGGGACGCCCCGAGCTTAACGGAAATCCGCTTTATTCTACCTCCGCCGGATCGTCAGGAGGGCCGCCGACAGGAGAAGGGCGAGCCAGGCGGACCCGGAGCCGGGGACGCCGGCCGTGCTGCAGCCGCAGGGCTTGTTGTCCTTCTGGCGCGCGGCGCCGGTCGCGGGGGGCGTGCCGCCGCCCGGGGGAGGGGGCGAGGGGGGCACCGGGGGCGGAGGCGCCGGCGGGCTGACCATCGGCGTATCCGACACGTAGATGCCGTCGTAGCCGATGTCCGGTCCGGGAGGAGGCTGGGCGTAGGTGACGGTGTCGTAGAGCGAGCCGACTTTGTAGGCCACCGAGACGGTGGTGGAGGCGCCGCTGTTCTTGGGCGCCGAGCTTACGTACCAGGTCCAGATGTTGTTGTTGCCCAGCGGATTGCCGCCGGTGTAGGAGAACTTCATGAGCAGGGGGAACCAGCTGGCGCCCGTGGCGGGGTCGTCGAAGTTCTGGCCACCCCAGGCGCCGATCTTGAAGCTCGCCTCCATCCAGTAGTTCTCGCCGGGGGCGGGGGAGTAGGTCGAGGGGCAGCGCATCCAGGTGCCGACGTAGATGTCGGTGTTCTGGGGGACCGTGTACTGCTTGACCACGACCGAGGAGCCGGCCTCGTTCCGCAGGACGCGGAGGTAGGAGGTGTTGCCGGTGCTGTCGGGCGCGCCGCCCGTGGGCTCTATGCTCCAGGAGATCTGGCCCGCGTTCGTGTTCCAGGGGGCGTTGTAGACGTCGTCCCAGACGGGCATTGTGATGAAGGGGTCGTTGATGAGAAGCGATCCCGCCTGGGGCGCCGCGGGCGCCCGGGACCCGGCCGCGAGAAGAAGCGCCGCAGACACCAGAACCAGAGCTGTAATGCGCCCCACAGTTCCTCCATCAAGCTTCGCCCACAAACCCCACCCCGGGTTGCCTGCATATCCGGCGGATCGGGCGGACCTTAATGGAACTTTTCACGTTGTCGCAATTTGGGGGCCTGCTAATTCAGATTAGCCGCGCATTTTGCATGGGCCGAAGCGGGGGGCTTCCACAAATCAAAGAAGTCGGTTTATGGCAGTTTCTGCCATAAACCGAATTCTTTGATTTGTCGATTTACGGGGACGTGAAACGAAACAAACCGTTTGTTTCATTGCAGCAAAACTAAGCGGCGCACGCCGGGGGTCTCCCGACGTGCGCCGCCCGGGCACCTTGGGTGCTATTTCTTGAGCGGCGTGTTGCCGAACACGTTCGCGTAGCGGTAGTACACTTCCAGGCTCAGGGCGTTCAGCGCGACCCCGTACACCCGGCCGCCCTCGAAGCCCCAGCGGTCCAGTTCGGAGTTCCAGGATCCGTTCCGGCAGCCGTCCTTGCCGGTGTGCTGGTTGGCCACGATCGTGTTCTTCATCGGATCGTTCCACTTCTTCCACATCGGGCCGTCCGGGCCGTCGTACTGGAAGAGCGCCAGCGAGGCGTAGTACCAGTAGTAGAAGTCGATCTTCTTCTCCTTCCACTCCGGCAGGTCCGCCACCAGCAGGTGCACCGCGTTGAGCGTCGGCTCGCCCTTCTTCTTCTGCATGAAGATGCGGGACATCACCGACACCGCCGACATGGACTCGTGGTGCTGGAAGCCCTCGTGTCCGGGCACGTAGACGATGCCCGTGTTCCGGGCGTTGTAGCCGACCCGGGAGTAGCCGGTCGGGTCCGTCGCCTCGTTGAACCAGTTGAGCGCGCCGGCGTAGGCGGTCTCCTTGGGGAAGGTCAGCTCCGAGAGCTCCGCCGACTTCAAGGCCATGATGGCCCAGCCGCTGACGGACACGTCGTTGTCGCCGCACTTCGCCGCGTAGCGCCAGCCCTTGCCGGGGTTCTGCGCCATGATGATGAAGTCGATCGCCTTCTGCGCGGGCTCCTTGAGGGGCTGCGAGGCCGTCATGCCGTAGGCCTCCGACAGCGCCAGCGCCGCGACCGTGTGGTTGTACATGTACTTCATGCCGCGCTCGCCGACGCAGCCCTCGGGATCCTGGTGCGCGAGGAGCCACTGCAGGCCCTTCTTCACCACGTTGCCGAAGTGGAGGACGCGGCCCGGGACCATGGGATCGGGATAGGTGTCCTTCGACAGCTGCGAGTAGCCCGCGCCCAGGAAGGCCAGGAGCGAGATGCCCGTTACGCCCGTGTCGTAGTCCTTCTCGCCGATGCCGCCGCAGGCGCCGCCGACGCACTGGTTCTTGAAGGACTCCGCGCCCCAGCCGCCGTCCGGACCCTGGTGGCGCGCCAGCCACTTGAGCGCCGCGAGCACGGCGCTTTCCGTCGCGACCGAGCCGCCGCCGCGGGCCACGAGGTTCTCGCGTCCGCCGAAGCGGCCGCCGTAGCGCCCGCCGCCTCCGCCGCCGACCCCGACGCCCATCGTGTCGTACACGCCGGGGGCCTTGCCGGCCTGGCGCCCGCGGAAGCCGCCGGCCTCGCCCTTGATGTACGAGAGGAAGTCCTTCGAGTCGCCCTTCATCTGGTGGTAGTCTTCGTTGTCCGCCGACTCGTTGTGGTCCGACTCCTTCGCCTCGGGGAAGAAGATCGCCGGCTCGTCG
>JACQFK010000647.1 GCA_016200125.1 Planctomycetota bacterium | reverse complement strand
CCAGCCGCACTTCCTCGCCACCACGGCCGGCCTCTACCGATTCCAGCTGACGGTGAGCGACACGCTGGCGGTCGCGATCGACAGCGTCGACATCACCATCCTGAACGTCCCGCCCATCTCGAGACCCCTGTTCGACCAGGTGCAGCTCGCGGGGACCCAGACCTTCATCTTTGGATTCTTCTCGTCGGACATCAACGGGGACTTCCTGAACTACAACTGGGCCCAGGTGGGGAGCCCTCCCGCTCCGGCGGCGCCCCCGTCCAACCCGACGTTCCAAAGCACCGACTTCACGCCTGCCGTGGCGGGCGTCTATGACTACGACCTCACGGTGAGCGATCCCGCACTCAACACGAACACGAGCCGCCTGCGGGTCCGGGTCCACTCGGGCACGAACGTCGTGCCCACGGCGCACGCCGGTCCGGACCAGACGGTGCCCGTGGGGACCGCGGCCACCCTGGACGGCCGCCTGTCTTCAAGCCCCATCCCGCCGAGCCCCGTTCCCCCGACCCACGCGCTGACCTATGCCTGGAGCTCGAATTCCACGGTTCCGCCCTTCGCGGCGGCCGGAGCCACCGCCACGTTCACCCCGACGTCCCCCGGAACCTACGTGATCCAGCTGGTGGTGACCGACAGCTCCACCCTGGTCTCCAGCCCCCCGGCGACGATGACCGTCAACGCCTTCCCCGCGAACCGCCCCCCGGTGGCCTTCGCGTCGAAGCTTTCTCCGGTGCTCCCGCCGGTCGTGGGCGAACTGGTCACGCTCGACTCCACGGGCAGCGTCGATCCCGAAGGCGGCGCCCTGAGCTACGCCTGGGTTCAGCTGAAAGGACCCTCGGTCCTGCTCTCCAGCCTCTCCGCGGCGCGACCCTCCTTCACGGCCGTCCAGGCGGGCACCTACGAGTTCCAGCTCCTCGTGACGGACGGAGCCAACTGGAGCCAGCCGACCGTCGTCCGCTTCCCGATCATCCCCAACTCCGGCTACGTCGTTCCGTCGGCCGTCCCGAGCCTCGTCACCGCGACCAAGGCGAACGGCCATATCGATGCGGGCGCGACGCCCACGGTCGTCATGAACGTGACCACGGGGGGCAACATCTCGGACTGGTGGTGGGAGCAGGTCGGAGGCCCGGCCGTCGTCCTGAACTCCAACTTCCCGGGCCGGCCCACGTTCCCCGCCGACTTCGGCCCGATCTCCTTCACGCCCACGGCGGCCGGCCTCTACACCTTCCGCGTGACGGCGGGCGACTTCTTCACGGGAGTGCTGTCCATCACGACCTTCGACGTCGTCGTCGACATGCCGACCAACAACGCGCCCGAGGCGAACGCCGGGACCAACCAGACGGGCGTGGCGGCGGGGACGACCGTGACGCTCGACGGAGGCCTGACGATCGATCCGGGCCCGGGTCCCGTCGGCGGCCTGACCGCCTTCTGGACGCAGTTGAGCGGTCCGCCCGTCACGCTGACCAACGGATCGACGCTGCAACCGACCTTCGTTCCTCCCGTCGCCGGAACCTACGTGTTCCAGCTCAACGTCAGCGACGGCGAGGCCGCCAGCGGCCCTTCGCTCGTCGAAGTCACCGTGACGGGCTCGACCGCGACGGTCGTCACCAAGGGGGGAGGCGGCGGATGCGGGATGGGGCCCGAGGCGCTGCTGCTGGTGGGACTCCTGGCCTGGTCGCGCCGGCGCCTGCGCCGATAGTCGCGCGAGCGACTAGAACTCCATCGTCAGGCCGAGGGCGAAGTTGACCGCGTCGCCGCCCGCGTCGCCGGCGAAATCCACGGAGCGCACCTTGCCGGCTTCGGTCGACCAGGACACGCCGATCCCGTAGGTGGCCAGGTTGAAGGCCTGGGACTTCGTGTCCAGCACCAGCCGGAAGGGTCCCGTCATGGGAAGATCGTTCTTGTTCGCCCAGGGGGCGTCGAAGCGGCGGTAGCCGAGCCGCGGGAAGAGGGAGACCTTGTCCGTGGCCTTCACCCGGTACTCCACGCCCATCGAGTAGTTCTTCGCGTCCTGGAAGCCCCGGAAGTTGCTGTACTGGGGCTTCTGGGCCGTCGCGCTCCAGTCGATCCACTGGAAGTCGACCGTCACGCGCAGGGGCGTGCCCGACAGCAGGTAGAAAGTGAAGCCGATGTTCAGCTGCTGGGGCATGTCGAAGGACGGAAGCACGGTGGGGTCGATGCGGAAGTCGTAGTGGATCGCGCTCGTATAGGCGATGCCGAGGTTGATCTTGAGGGAGTCGTAGTCGTCGTAGACGCCCAGCAGGGTGCCCAGCCCGAAGCCGAGCCCGACGTTCGAGGTGGTCGTGTCCTCGCCTAGGCCCGAGAAGTGCCAGCGCTCGTAGCCGATGTCCACGCCGAGGCCGGCCGAGATGTGCGTGAAGAAATTCGGGGTCCCCACTTCCTGGATCCGGAAATCCTTCGCGGCCGAGAGGCGGAAGCGGCCGAACACCTGCTGGACTTCCGCTTCGGGCACGAAGGTCGGCTGGTTGGGGTCCTTCACCTGGTCCATCGCGTAGTCGAGGAGATAGGGCTGGGCGTAGCAGATGCCGATCGCCAGCGGCGACGCGGCGTCGCCCACCTGGAAGACGAAGCCGATGTAGGACGGGAGCACGGCGGGGTCGCCCGCGATCGTCACCGGCTTGACGGTGAAGTTCACGGTGTCGCCGGGCCCGCGGGTGCGGCCCTTCGGATAGGCCGTGTAGGTCTGGTACGCGATCGAGAGCTGGTCCGGCTGCGTCGCGATGCCAGCGGGGTTCAGCCACACCGAGACAGGGTCGTCCTCGAACGCCGTGTAGCTGCCGCCCATCGCCTTGGTGCGCGCGCCCAGCTGCTGGTCCTGCGCCGCCGCCGCCGTCGCGAGCGAGAGCAGAGCGACAGCCGCGATCAGGGTCTTCATGGGTTCCCTCCCGAGATGCGGCACTATAGCACTCGGACCGGAAGGCGGCCTAGAAAAAAGTAGGGCGGGAATTCACTTCGGGACGGTCCACAAGCGGACGCGGCGATCGAGCCCCGCCGTGGCGAGCACCCGTCCGTCGGGGGAGAACGCGACCGCCCAGACGGATTTCTCGTGGCCGGGGAACGTGGCCTTCGGCGTCCCCTCCGCCGCATCCCAGAGCCGGGCCAAGCCGTCCCAGCCCCCCGTCGCCAGCGTCCGGCCGTCCGGCGAGAAGGCCAGCGCCGCGACTTCCTTAGAATGGGCCTGGATCGTCCGGCGCTCCGCCCCCGTCGCGAGATCCCAGAGCTTCACCGTGTGGTCGGAGCTGGCGGTCGCGAGCCGCGTGCCGTCCGGGGAGATCGCGGCCCCCCAGAGGCCCTGCGCGTGGCCGCGGTACACCAGCCGCTCGCGCCGCGTCTCGACGTCCCAGAGCTTCGCCCGCTGGTCCCAGCTGGCGGTGACCAGCGAGCGGCCGTCCTTCGTGAACGCCACCGCGCGCACGGCGTCCTCATGGGCGCGGGGAATCGACGCCGCCGGGCGGCCGGCGGAGGGGTCCCAGAAGCGGACGTTCCCCTGCAGGTCGCCCGTGACCAGCAGCGCCCCATCCGGCGAGAAGGCGACGCAGTTCACCGGTCCCGGGTGGCCCCGGAGGTCGGCCCGCAGCCGGCCGGTCGCGGTCTCCCAAAGCTTCACCTCTCCGGGGACGGCATCGCCCGCTTCCGTCACGGCGGCGATCAGCGACCCGTCGGGGGAGAAGGCGAGCGCCTCGACCTTCCCCGCGTGAGGCCCCAGGGTCGCCTTCACCGCGCCCGTCGGAACGGCCCGCAGGACGATTTGCCGGTCGGCTCCGCCCGACGCCAGCAGGTCGCCCCGGGGCGAGAAGGCGACCGCCAGCACCGAATCCGTGTGCCCCTCGATCACGGGGTTCGCCCGCGCGAAGACGACGGAGGGCGGCGCGTCCGGCGAGCCCAGGAGCCAGGCCAGCCCGGCCGCGAGCGCGAGCGCCGCCGCCGCCGCCGCGATCCACCAGCGCGAGGACGCTTTCCTGGCGGGCGGTTCCGGCTTGAGGAGGGGTCCCGAGGCTCCGGTCTCCGCCAGCCAGCCCGACAGATCGTCGGCGA
This sequence comes from Planctomycetota bacterium, assembly GCA_016200125.1. The sequence continues at coordinate 3,733 of JACQFK010000647.1, read as the reverse complement.
AGACCCGCGCGCTCGCGGGCCGGTCCTCGGGCTTCTTGGCGAGCGCCTTCAGGCAGATCGCCTCCAGCCGCGGGTCGCGCGCGACGTGGCCCTCCTCGCCGACCACGGTCGAGGGGGGCGGGGGCGGATGCTCGATCACCTTGACCAGCAGCTGCATCGCCGTCTCCGCGTCGAAGGGATGCCGGTCCGTGAGCATCTCATACATCATGACGCCGAGCGAGTAGACGTCGGAGCGGCCGTCCACGGCCTTGAGGCCCTGGGCCTGCTCGGGGCTCATGTAGGCGGGCGTGCCCACGACGAGGCCCGAAGTGGTGATCGAGCGGCTGAACTCCGGGGCCTGCGCCTTGGCGAGCCCGAAGTCGGTCACGTGAGGCCGGTTCTTCGCGTCCACGATCACGTTCGCGGGCTTGAGGTCGCGGTGGACGATGCCGTTCTCGTTCGCGTGGTGGACGGCGAGGGCGATGTCGCGGAGCAGCGCGAGCTGGTCCCGGATGGGGACGCCCCGGCGCCAGTCCTGCATCTGGCGGCCCTCGATGAACTCCATCGCCAGGTAGCGCTTCCCCTCGATCACGCCGGCCTCGTAGACGCTCACGATGTGGGGGTGCTTGGCGAGGCTGGCGCTCACCTGCGCCTCGCGGAGGAAGCGCTCCTCGTCGACCTCCGGCCCCTCGAGGCCGTAGGGGTCCGAGGGCGCCATCATCTTGATCGCCACCCGGCGACTGAGGACCGTGTCCACCGCCTCGAAGACGCGGCCCATGCCGCCCTTCCCGAGCTTCTTGAGGAGCGTGTACTTGCCGAAGGGGGCGCTCTGGAAGACCGTGCTTTCCTTGGGCCCCTGCGCGTCGGAGTCGGAATCGGAGCTGATCATGCCCGCTCAGGGTCCCAGGGCCCCGGCGGGTTCGTGCAGGGCCGCCTCCGCGACGGCGCGTTCGCGGTCGCTGAGGTAGCGCAGCGCGCCCCCCTGGAAGTAGAGCTCGATGCGGCGGATGACGTCCTCCGCCCTGATCAGGTCGAGGCAGCGGGGCAGGTCGCCGACGGGATCGACGCAGAGGTTCTCCTCGCGGTCGGCCTCGTCGCCGTCGCCGAGCTTCCGGACGCGCGACTTCCAGCAGCCGCCGTTGTCGCAGCAGAGGAGCGCGCCGTTCAGGTGCAGGTACTGGTGGTGCGGATAGGCCTCCCACTGCGACGGCTCGCGGCCGCCCGCGACGACCACGCAGGGCCGGTGGCGGGGCCGGCCCCCCTTCACATCCACCGCGGCGGCCAGGTGCATGAGCGCGTTCACCGCGGTCGCCACGCCCTGCGCGTGGTAGACGAGCCTCACCAGCTGGCGCAGGTCGGTCTTCCCGCGGAGGTCCAGGACGTTCCGGAGCGGGGGATGATGGTGGCCGTCCTCGCCCACCTGGACGAAGAGGATCCTCCCGCGGAAATGGTCCACCACCTGCTGCCAGCGCTTCGGGTCCCACCACTTGGCGGTGAAGTCGAACTTCCCGCCGGAGACGATGATCCAGAACGGCAGCTCCTCCCCGGTGGTCTCCCGCACCTGAGAGTACCAGGACTTCTCGAGCTCCGAGACGTGCAGGTCGCCCTGGAAGAGCGTCGGCCGGATCGCCAGGTCGAGCTTCCGGTTGAGGAAGTCGATGAAGCCGTGGATGAAATGGACCGGGGCCTCGTTGCTCTTGTGGATGAGCGGATAGTCGCAGGCGAGGACCCGCACGTCGGGGTCCTTCTCGCTCAGCGGCGTCAGGTGCGGGTTGTTCTCCCAGAGCGCGGGGCAGGAGGTCCGCACGTCCGTCCGGAACCGCCTGGGATAGCTCTCGTGGAGATCGCGGACCGCCGCCGTGAGCATCACCAGGTCGCCCGGCGACTGGAAATTCCGGAGGATCAGCTTCTTCATCCCTCCGGCTCCCCCGGCTAGACGCTCGACGAGGACGAGCTCGAGACCGACGAGGACGAGGCGGAGGAGGAACTCGACGAGGAGCTTGAACTCGACGAGGACGAGCTGCTGGAGGAGGAGCTGGAGCTCGACGACGATGAGGAGCTGCTCGACGAGCTGGAGGACTTCGACCGGGAGGAACGGCTGCTGGAGGAGCTGCTGGAAGACTTGCTGCGGGCGGCGCGAGGGGCGGCGGCCGGTTTCATCGGTTTCTCCTTCGACGCGGGCCGCGGCGGGCGCGGACCCGCGCGTCCCTTGTTTCCCAAACCCGATCCCCCGGTCCGTTGGGCCCCGATTATGTTCAGGCGCCCGGCGCCAGGCAAGGAATTTGGGGAAGAAACATTTGAACGCGGCCGCCTCCGGCGGCGCGCCGATTCACTATGGAACCTGGCCCGAAGCCCTATAATGGGCGCGTGACGACCCCCTTCTGGCTCGACGAGCCCTACGAGCCGCGCGGCCCCCTCGCCGGCGACGCGACCGCCGACGTCGCGGTGCTCGGAGGCGGCCTCACCGGCGTGGCGGCGGCCTATTTCCTCGCCGCGCGCGGCTGCCGCGTCGTCCTCGTCGAGCGCGACGTCCTCGGCTCGGGCGCCAGCGGCCGGAACGCCGGCTTCCTCCTGCGCGGCGTCGCCAACACCTACAGCGTCGCGATCAAGTCCCACGGACGGGAGCGGTCCCGGCTCCTCTGGTCCCTCTCCCGCGACAACCACGCGCTGATCCGGAGCCTGGTCGAGGCCGAGAAGCTCGACTGCCTCTACGCAAGCCGCGGGAGCTACACGCTCGCGCTGAGCGAGCAGGAGGGGAAGGCCCTTGAGCGGAGCGCCCGCGCGCTGGCCGAGGACGGCTTCCCGGGCGAACTCCTGGACGACACGGCCGTCGGGCGGCTCTTCCCCGGCGGCGGCTTCCTCGCCGGCCTCTTCAACCCGGGCGACGGCGAGATCCACCCGGTCCGCTTCCTCCGCGGCCTGGCCCGCGCGGCCGAGCGGCGCGGCGCGCGACTCTACGAGCGGACCCCCGTGACGAAGATCGAGCCGGGGGCCACCTCGTCCGTCCTCGAGACGCCGGGCGGGCGCCTCTCCTGCTCGATGCTCCTCCTCGCGAGCAACGCCTACACCGGGCTCATCCACCCCTACTTCGAGGGGGCGATCGTCGGGATGCGCGGACAGATGCTCGCCACGGAGCCCTGTCCCGCTCGGATCCTGCCCGCCCCCGTCTACGCGGACTTCGGCTTCGAGTACTTCCGCCAGCTTCCCGACGGACGCATCCTCGCCGGCGGCGGCCGCCGCGCCTCGCTCGACACCGAGGTCACCTTCTCCGACCGTCCCACCGACAAGGTCCAGGGGGCGATCGAGTCGTTCCTCCATTCCTGCTTCCCGGCCACGCGCGGCCTGGCGATCACCCACCGCTGGGCCGGGATCATGGGATTCAGTTGCGACGAGCTTCCGAACATCGGCCCCGTCCCGGGCAGCGTCAACACCTACGCCGCCGCGGGCTATCACGGACACGGGCTGGGCTATTCGATCATCGCGGCCAAGGCGGTCGGCGAGATGATGCTCGACGGAAAGACGGCGCTTCCCTGCGAGATCTTCTCGCCCCGCCGCCACCTGCAGGAATGAACCAACCCCATAAACGACACGGTGTGATCTGTGGGAATTAGTTCCGGATCAGGCCGAAGAGCGCGCTCGCCGTGCCCAGCACCAAGGCTCCGAATCCCCAGAGCCAGGACTTGCGCCGGGCGGGCGGGGCCGCGGGCGTCTCGCCCAGCCAGGCCGTCAGCGCGTCCGCCAGGGCCTTCGCCGT
>JACQFK010000657.1 GCA_016200125.1 Planctomycetota bacterium | reverse complement strand
CTTCGCCGCCCAGCTCCAGCAGTACGTGAAGGCGCACGCCCCCAAGGCGGAGCTGCTGCTCCACGAGACCTGGGCCTATCGCTGCGACGATCCCCGCTTCGTCCCGAAGACGCCGAAGGTCGAGCCCTCGACCCAGGAGGCGATGTATGCGGGCCTGAACAATGCGTATCTCGCGATCGCGAAGGAGTTGGGCCTCCGGAGGCTTCCCGTCGGCGACGCCTTCCACCTCGCCGACACCGATCCGAAGTGGGGCTACAAGCCGGATTCCAAGTTCGACCCCAAGTCCGCCGTCGCGCCCGCACTGCCGGACCAGACCCATTCCCTTCACGTGGGCTGGCGCTGGTCGAAGTCGAAGGACGGCAAGGACGTGCTCGGGATGGACGGCCACCACGCGAACGCCGCCGGCGAGTACCTGGGGGCCTGCGTGTGGTACGAGGTGCTTTTCAAGGAGAGCGCCGTCGGCAATGCATTCGTCCCCAAGGACCTGAAGCCGGAGGACGCGGAGGTCCTGCAGGGGATCGCCCACCGCGCCGTGGAGGCGGCAAAGTAGGTGGATCGCCGAAGCTTCCTTCCCGCCATGATCGGAGTGCTGCTGCTGATTCTGGCCGCCGGCCTGATCGTCACTCAGGTCCGCGTCGAGTACTGCCCCGAGTGCGAGCGGGACTGGAGCACGAGGGTGCGCCCGGTGACGCGGGTCGACAGGGGAGACGGCAGCATCGAGTACAGCCGCTGCATCCGGAGCTCGATCGACTGGAATCATTGCACGGAGTGCAGCGGAACAAGCCGGGTGAGCCTCTGGAAGGCCTGGTCCCTCCGCCGGCGCTGACGAATCACTTCCCCATCGACCGGACGCACTTCTCCAGGTCGTCGAGGGAGCGGGCGAGGGAGCGGTCGGAGAGCCAGTACTCGACCTTGCGGCCGGCGCGGCGCACGCCGCTGGAGTTGAAGCGGACCGCGCCGGCGATCTTCAGGTGCTTGAGCTGGTTGACGATCGACGTGGCGGAGACCCCAAGTATTTTTGCCAGTTCCATCGGGCGCCGCCGCTTGCCGTCCAGTAGCCGGACAATGCGGTAGGCCAGCGGATTCCCCAGAATCCGGCAGAACTGCGATGCCCTTCTTGAAGCTGAATCGTCCATCGACGAAGTCCCTGGTACTGCTCCCCCTCTCCCCAAGGCCGGCCTCTCTCCATCGGCTCCGCCCGTCCTAACCCCGATCCTCGCGAACCCGTCCCCCGGCGCCCCGACTCCAGCCCGGGCCTTTCCCCTCTCCTCGATGCCGCTACGAATCCACGAACTTACGCATGCGTAAGTTTGTTGATACGAAGGATACATAGTTTACGCTTGAAGTCAAACAAATTGGAATCAAAAAACAAAAAAAGTCGGCGAGGCTAGCGGAGAAGGTCGGGAGGGAAGCCGATGTCGGCCACGATCAGCTCGCCGACGTAGCGCTTCGCCTCGGGCGCCTGGAAGCCCGCCTTGGGAAGGCCCATCGTCACCGTCGCCGTCGCCTCCACGGCGATCCCCAGCGGCCGGCCCGTGTTCGCGTCCAGGCCGGAGGGGATGTCCACCGCCACGATCGGCGACCAGCGCTTGTCGAAGGCGTTCATCTGACGGATCAGCTCGCGCTCCTCGCCCGCGACCGGCCGCGAGAGCCCCGTGCCGAAGATCGCGTCGATCAGGCAGGTCATCGGACGGCGCTTGAAACGGCCGGCGAAGTGGATCTCGCTCTCCCGCGCTGCGTGCCAGGCCCGGCCCGTCGCCGTGCCGAGGTCGTAGGACTTCTGCAGCGCGATCACTTCCACCTCGAAGCCGCGCTCCGCCAGCAGCCGCGCCGCCACGAAGCCGTCGCCGCCGTTGTTGCCGCGCCCGCAGACCGCCACGATCGGGCAGTCGCGCGAGATGCGCTCCTCCACGAGATCCGCCACCGCCTTCCCCGCGTTCCCCATCAGGGTGTCGACGGGGATCTTGCGCTCCTCGATCGCGCGGCGGTCGATCTCCTGCATCTCTTCGCGGGTGACGTAGCGCATGGCGTTATCGGGTGGAGGGATGGCGCTTCTTCCAGTCCGGGTAGCGAAGCCGGTACCACTCGGCCCACTCCTCCCGCTTCAGGTACTTCTCCCCCGTGATGATGTAGAGCGCCTGCATCGCCGACTCGACCGTCTCCCGGCTGGGCAGCTGGAGCACGCCGATCAGGTCGGGGATCGCGTCCGCGTAGAGCAGATCGCCGATCGCCCGCAGCACCGTGCGGAAGACCAGGCCGTCGCGCTCCTTCCCCAGGCGGGCGACCAGCGCCGGGCCCGCCGTCGAGCGCACCGAATTCATCTGCCCCATCCCCTGCGTCGCCGCCATGCGCACCGTCCAGTCGGCATCCTGCTGCAGGCGGATCAGGATCTGGACGGAGGAGCCGTCCTTCGACTCGCCGATCGCCCGCGCCGCCGAGCGGCGGACGTTCGGCTTGCCGCTGCTCGAGAACTCCTCGAGCGGGGCCCGGCCGGCGTCCCCGAAGGCGATGACCACCATGAAGAGCTGGACCAGGTCGTCCATCCTGAAGATCGCCGTGTCGGCGGGCGTCGACGCCACGATCTCCTTCGCCAGGCCGACCGTCGTCTCCAGCGCGATCGGCCCCGATTCCACCAGCGTGTAGCGCACGTGCGGCCAGATCTCCTGGTTCTGCCCGTTGAGCAGCATCTTGAGCAGCGTCGTGCAGAGCAGGACCTGCCCCGCCTCCCCGGAGTCCATCAGCATCTTGCGCGCGTCGTCCCACTTCGCCCGGTTGTAGGGGCCGCTCACGAAGACGAGGACCGAGCGCAGGATCACGCCCCGGCGGGCCAGCTCCTGCCGCGCCGCCGTGTTGCCCTCCTTCAGCGCCCGGATCAGGTCCAGGTCCTCCTTGAATACGAAGAAGGGATGGAGCAGGTTGAACTGCCGCTTCGCCTCCTCCCAGTCGGCCGGCAGCGTGCTGCCGCAGAGGAGCATCGCGTCGACGTACTGCTGCAGATTCTTGCTGTACTGCCGCATCATGTCCGGAGTGACGTTGGCCATCTCGGCCTTGTCCTTCTCCTTGGCCGTGCCGCCGCCCGTACCCTGGCAGGCGGCCAGCGCGAGAAGTAGGATCAGGGAGAGGACCGGAGGACGCATCGACAACCCCACCACGCTCTATTGGACGCGGATTCCGGGCGGATTACTTCCGGCCCGGCTTGATCTTTTCGCGGAGCCCCCGGCCCTCGGTCATCAGCCGGTCGTGCTCCTTCTCCAGCCGGGCGCGCCGCTCCTTGTCGGTGAGCGAAACCGCGTTGATCTTGACGTTCTCGGCGCAACCCGAGAGGGCCGAATCCAGGAAGGTGGCCGCCCCCGCCAGGTCGCTCACCAGGTTCTTGTTGCAGATCGGGGCGAGATCGGCCAGAGCCCTCAAGCCGCGGACCGCCATCATCATGCCCTTCAGGGGCACCTCGCTGGCCTCGCCCAGGGCGATCTGGAGCGCCTCCTTGCGGCGGCGCTTGGTGTCCTCGCTGTCCTTGGGGAGGGCCATCGCGGAATTAACCTGGCCGTAAGCCTCGGCGTCGGCATCGACCAGCGCCAGGAACTCGTTCTTGAGCTCGTCCAGGACACGCTCAGGGTCGCCGGCGTCCGAATACCGGGCCGTCATGACTCCCAGCGCCGCCCCCATCGCCCCTACGGCCGCCGAGACGCTGCCGCCCCCCGGGGTGGGGGTCTTGGCCGCGATCTTCTCCAGGAAGTCCGACAACCTCATTTCGGCGAACATAGGGCGGACAGTATAGGGAGTGGGAGGGTGCGAGTCCAGAGCTTAGCGGCCGTGGTGCGGGTGACACATCCCCTTGCCGCCTAATGGATTAAGCGCGCCGCGGTCCAGCCAGGTCGGTTCCACCCCCGCCAGGGTGCCCATGGGGGGATAGTGGAGCCCCTTTTCGGTCAGGATGGCGTGGACCAGCCTGGACGGAACTCGCTCGAAGCCCCGGTCGATGTGAGGTTCCCCCTTGATCCGCTTGAGCTCGGTGGCGACGCAGAAGACCCCCGCCCGCTGTTCCCGGGCCTTGCGGAGGAAGTCGGCGCTGCCCCGGACGTTGACGAAGTCCCCGTTGGGAAGCAGGACGTCCGCCCCCACCAAGGCGACGTCGGGGCGGTCCTTCCCGGCCGGCCTGGCTCCCACGGCTTCCAGGACGGCATCGACGGTTCCGCTCTCGCCGAATCGGACGTAGCGGCCGCCGGGAGGGAGGATCTCCCTCGCCCGCTCCAGGAGCCGCTGCAGGGAGGTCTTGAGCTCGCGCCGGGCGGCGGCGACCCCCCTCTTCCCCGCCAGGCGGACCACGGCGGCGATGAAGGGCAGGCCGGGCCGGACCTTGATCAGCGCGGGGGCAACCGACTTCGAGAGGGCCAGAGCATCCAGGGCCCGTCCGCCCAGCGCCATCGCGCCGCTCTTGAAGTCCGTCCGGATCTCCTCGACGATCTCAGCCGCTTTCATGGGGCGAGAGCCTAACACACCCTTCGGGCCGAATCAACGTCGGGCGGACTTGAACAGGTTCTCGTAGGACGCCTTCAGGTGCCAGGCGCGCTCGGCGAAGGGATAGTGCCGCTCCAGGTAGGCCTCCCCCTCCTTCTGCTCCTCCGGTCCCGGTCGGAACTCCTCCAGATTGAGCTCCTTGCGCTTGACCCACCACCAGGCTCTGACGAAAACGTCGACGGAGGTTCGGTCCTTGGGGACCTCCTCAGTGAACCGCTTCAGGGTCGTCAAGGCCTGTCGTTTGTCGCCCGCCTGCTCGTACAGGGTCGACAGAAGCAGGTAGGCGGTGGCGTAGCTGGGGTCCCAGCGGATGAGCTGTTGAAGCTCGCCGAAGGCGGATTTGAGCGACTCCGTGCGCTCGCTCTTCGAGCACAGGGGATCCGCACTTCGCAGATGATGTCGCAGGGCCCATTGGAGTCCGATCGACTCCGTGGTGCCGCTCAGCTGCTTCTCGGCCCGCTCCAGAAGCGCGAAGGACCGCGCATCCTTGGAGCGTTTCAGCACCCAGACCCAGAGCCGCTCGGATAGGTAGAGCCAGCCCGCGGAGCGGCGCTCCAGGGATCGGGTGTAGATCAGGCCTTCCTTCCGGGCACGGACGCCGAGATCCTCAGAGTAGGAATGGACCACCGGATCTCCGAAGACGGTGCTTTCTAGCTCGATTTCCCGCTCCGCCTTCAGGACCCGGACGAGCACGTGTCTCGGGTAGCAGGCCGCCCAGGAGTCCTGGTCGAAGGAGTCCAGGAGGGCCATGGCGAGGAGCGTGAATGAAAGACATATCCCTTTGCGTTTCAGAAGGCAGCGGGAAATGGAGCCGTACTGCAACGACCAATCTTCCCGTTCGTCGTCATAAGTGAAACCTTCCGCTTTCAGCAGGCCCAGGACTTCCAGCGCAGCCCCGTAGGCGCCGCTCACCGGAAGCGCCTTTTCCACCAGGGGCCTGGCCCGATCGAGAATCCTCCGGTACGCCGCGCGCGCAGACTCCAGATCGGAGTCCGGCTCCACCAACCCGTCGATGGAGAGCAGGGACTCGATAAGACTCCCCTTCTCCTCGAGCAACGCTTCGAACTCCTCGGTTTCGGGAACCTTCTCCAGGGAAGGCAGGGCCGCCCGCGGCCGACGGTGGGCGCGGTAGGGGGCGGCGCAGCATGCCGGAAACAGGACCAGAAAGGCCAGGGCGGCCAGGAATCGTCGAGATCGGCTCATCCGTTCAACAAGTATAGGCCTCAACGGCGTCTTTCGGACCCCGGGCAGAACAGGTATCATGATGACATGGCGGTGGTGGAAGCCCGGGCCTTGTCCAAGGACTACCCGCGCGTGCGGGCGCTCTCGGACCTCAGCGTCGAGATCCCCGGCGGCGCCGTCGGCCTGCTCGGGCCCAACGGCGCCGGCAAGTCGACGCTGATCAAGATCCTCCTCGGCTTCACGCCGCCGAACTCGGGCGAGGTCCGGGTCCTCGGCCTCGACCCCCGCCGGGCGCCCCTCGAGATCCGCCAGCAGGTGGGCTACATGCCCGAGGTGGAGAGCTACATCCCCACCCTCAGCGCCGTCGACTACGTCTACCTCGCCGCGCGGCTCACCGGCCTGCCGCACACCGACGCCATGCAGCGCACCCACCGGGTGCTCAACTACGTGGGCCTGCACGACGAGCGCTACCGCAAGATCGGCACCTACTCCACGGGCATGAAGCAGAAGGCCAAGTTCGCCCAGGCCATCGTCCACCACCCGAAGCTGCTGCTCCTCGACGAGCCCACCACGGGCCTCGATCCCCGGGCGCGCGACGAGATGCTCCAGCTGATCCGCGACATCGCCCACGGCAAGGGCATCGACGTCATCCTCTCCACCCACATCCTGCCCGACGTCGAGGTCGTCTGCGACCACGTCGTCATCATGCACCGCGGCGCGCTCGTCGCGCAGGACAGGCTCTCCCACATGACCGCCTCCTCCTCCGCCGCCTACGAGGTCCGCATTAAGGGCGACCGCGACGCCTTCATCGCCTCGCTCCGGACCGAGGGGCTCGAAGGGTCCGCGGTCGACGGCGACGGGGTCCTGCGGGTCGCCCAGGGCCAGGGCACCGGGCCCATCCTCCGCGCGGCCGTCGCCTCGGGGGTGCAGATCCGGCGGCTCACGCGGGCCCAGACGACGCTCGAAGACCGCTTCTCCAAACTGATCAGCGGCTGACCCATGGCCATCTACGACCAGTCCTACACCCCCTGGACCGGGACCTACTCCTCGCGGGCGGCGCGGGTGAGGGCGATGATCGCCATGGAGCTCGCCCAGCCCTTCAAGAACGTCTGGGTCCTGATGACGGTGCTCCTGGCCTTCTCGGTGGTGGGCAGCTGGCTCCTGATCCTCTTCTTCGCCACCTCGTCGCAGATCCTGCCCCCCTTCGCGGTGGGCAACCGCATCTACCGCGAGGGCTTCTACAATTTCCCGCTCTTCTCGATGATCCTGATGGTGCTCTCCGCCACCGTGGGCGCGTCGCTCATCGCCCGCGACGTGCGCCACCGCGCGCTGCTCATGTACTTCTCCCGCTCGATCACCCGCGTCGACTACCTCGTGGGCAAGTTCCTGTCGCTCGTCCTCTTCCTGCTCCTGGTCACGCTGGGCCCGGGCCTGCTCCTCTTCCTGGGCCAGATCGGGATGAGCTCCGAGCGGCTGACCTGGGGCCAGCGGCTGGGCGACCTGG
>JACQFK010000656.1 GCA_016200125.1 Planctomycetota bacterium | reverse complement strand
CGGCGCGGCGCCGGTCGCGGATCCTGGACGACTTCCACGTCGAGAAGCTCTGAGCAGATTTTCTGGAAACCGGGGCCTTCTCGCGCGTATAGTAACTGAGACTGAGTCTCAGGCTCAATTAGGTGGGGCGATGAAGCGCGAGCGGATCGTGTGCGAGAGCCTGAAGGTGACCGAGAAGCAGGTCCTGGCCTGCGTCCGGGACGGGAAGGCCTGTTCGCTGCGCCAGATCGCAGCCTGCACCGGCGCGGGCGGCGGCTGCACCGCCTGCCACCCCGCCCTCGAGGCGATCCTCGAGAAGGAAGGGGCGGCCGCCTATTGGCCCGCGTCCCCGAGCTTCTCCGCCAGGTAGTTCTGCAGTCCCAGCGACTCGATCAGCCCGAGCTGCGTTTCCAGCCAGTCGACGTGCTCTTCGCTCGAGACGAGGATCTCCTCGAGCAGTTCCCGGGTCCCCGAATCCTTCGCCTTGATGCAGAGCTCGATGGCCTCGTTGTAGCCCTTCACTCCGCCCATCTCGAGCTTGAGGTCGTTCTGAAGCTGGTCCCGGACGTCCCGGCCCACGCGGATCACGTCGTAGCGGGCGATGTTCGGGATGCCTTCGAGGAAGAGGATGCGTTCGATGATCTTGTCGGCGTGCTTCATCTCGCCGATCGACTCCTCGTGCATCTTCTTGGCCAGCGAGAGGTAGCCCAAGTTCTGGAGCATCTTCGCCTGGACGAAGTACTGGTTGATGGCCGTGAGCTCGGTCGTCAGCGACCGGTTCAGCGCCTCGATGATCTTCGCGTCGCCTTTCATGGTCTCTCCTTATGTCTGCCGGCCCCGCATCCTAACGTTTTCAGCCCCCGGCCGTGAAACGAAACAAACGGTTTAATTCGTTGCATGAAACGAAGTAAACCGTTTGTTTCGTTGCAGGCTACTTGGGGGGAGCGGTCGGGGTGCGGGCGCCCGACGTGGCCGAGGACGTGATCACCTGGACCAGCAGCTTCCGGATGTTGAAGCCGCTCTCCACGAAGTCCTTGCGCAGGGTCTCGGGCCGGTCCAGGCCGTGGGCCAGGATCGGCTGCTTCACGAGGAAGTGGAAGAGGTGCTCGATGAACGCCGACTGGGTCTCGTCGCTTTTCACCAGCGACTCGCCCAGCTCGCGGGCGCCGTTGAACTTGATCTCATCGCCCGCCCGCGTCCAGTAGGAGCCCTGGGCGTCGATCTTCCGCCCGTCCTCGGTCTGGCGGAAGCGGCCCACCGCGTCGTAGTTCTCCAGCGCGAAGCCGAGCGGGTTGATCATCGAATGGCAGGACTGGCAGGCCGCGGGCTTGGTCTGCAGCGACACCCGCTCGCGCGTCGTCATGTCGGGATGAAGCTTCGGGGGGAGAGGCACGACCGCCTCGGGCGGCGGACGGAGCCGGCGGCCCAGGAGGCTGCGCGCCACGAACAGGCCCCGGTGGATCGGCGAGGTCGTGGAGTCGTAGGCGAAGCCCGCCATGAGGAGCGGATGGGTCAGGATGCCGACGTGGTGGGCGGCGTCGAGCGTGACTTTCTTGAAGGGGGCGTCGGCGGGAAGATCGGCGCCGTAGATCTTCGACAGCCGCCCGTTCAGGTAGACGGCGTCCGAGAGGAGCAGCTGGCGGAAGTCGGAGCTGTCGCCCCAGATGATGTCGTCCAGGAACAGGTTGAGCGAGGTCCGGAGGTCCGACACCACCTGGTCGTTGAACTCGGGGAACTGCTTGTCGTCCTTGTCCAGCTCCTGGACGCGCTCCAGGTTCAGCCAGCGGTAGAGGAAGAGGCGCATCTTGGCGCGGGTCCGGGCGTCGGGCAGCATGCGCTCGACCTGCTTCACGATCTCCGCGGGCGTGGAGAGCTTGCCCGCGGCGGCCGCCTCGAGGAGCGGGGCGTCGGGCAGGCTGTCCCAGAGGCCGAAGGAGATCCGCGACGCGACGTCGAAGGCGTCGGGCTGCTCGGAGCCGACCTCGCGGTAGAGGAAGCGGGGGGACTTGAGCGTCAGGATCACGATCTTCTTCGCCGCCGTCTCGAGGTCGCCGGCGGCCAGGTGGCGGTCGACGAAGAACTCCTGCTGGGCGGGCGTGAGCGGGCGGCGGAAGGCGCGCTCGACGAACTTCCGGCAGAAGGCCTGGAGGTTCTTCTTGCCGTCGGCGCCGTCGATCGAGACCCGGGCGAAGGTCTTGAGCCGGGGCAGGAGCCAGCCGGCCGCTTCGATGGCGGCCTGCGTGGTCGCATCGTCCCAGGCCCGCGAGACCATGTTCCCGCGCTCGTAGCCCATGCTGCGGTCGTCGGGCGGGAACGCGGTGCTCACGACGAAGGTCGGCGGATAGCGGCCGGGGCTCAGGGCGCGCTCGGGGACCAGTTCCTCGATCCGGCCGGGCGCCTTCCACTTCAGCGCGATCGCGGCCGACGGCTCCTTCTTCTCCTTGAAGAACTCCAGCCGGAGCGGGTAGCTGCGGCCCGCGAGCAGGGTGATCGTCTCCCGGTGGTTCTTCTCGTCGCCGGAGCGGACCCAGCCGTCCATCAGCGGGCGCTCCAGGTCGTTGAGGAAGAGCCGGGCTCCGTTGATGGTCTCGACGTTGAACTGGTACTCGCCCGTCTCCGGGGCGAGGATCGCGCCCGTCCAGCGGCCGGAATACTCCTCGGGGGTGATCTTCTCGCCCGGCCCCTTGTCGCCGAACGCGAAGCTGACCGTCGGATCGATCCGCTCGAAGGTGCTCTTGTCGCGGCCGGGCCGCTTGCCGTTGCCGTATTCGCCCCGCAGACCGGGGCGGTCGTCGGGCTTGGCCGGCTCGGCGAAAGTCGCGAAGAGGTCGGCGACGACGTTGCGGTACTGGCCGACGGTGAGGCGGGCGAGCTCGATCCGGGGCGGCTTGTTCCGCGCCTGGGCGGCGCGGGAATAGAAGGCGTCGTAGATGTAGGCCGCGACCTTCTTCGCGTCCTCGCCCTTGCAGGTGCCAGGCTTGTCCTCGGGCATCGTCTTGGCGATGTACTGGGCGAGCTTCTCGAGCGACTTGTCCCCGACCAGCGCCTCGGGGTGGTCCTTGCTCCCTTCGCCCGCGGCCCCGTGGCAGGAGAGGCAGATCTTCTTGTAGATCTGGAGGCCGGTGAGCGGCACGGCGGGGGCGGGCGGGGGCGGCGGGGCGGCGGTCCCGGAGCCGCCTCCGTCTCCGCAGCCGGCCATTACGGCGAGCAGGAGAGCCAAAGCGCTGCGATTCATGGTGTTCTGCCCTACTTTACACCTGTGCCGGAGGCGCGTGGGATTGCAAAAAGATCGTCGCGGGCGTGTAGTTAGTATCGGCGGGATCACATCGGAGGAACCCCATGAAAATCGCGATGCTGCTGATCGGCTGCGGGTTGCTCGTCTCGGGAACGCCGGTCCAGCCGGCCCAGGACCTGCCGCAGTGGCGCGACCTGTTCAACGGCAAGGACCTGAGCGGCTGGGTCAACGTCAATTGCGCCAAGGACACCTGGTCGGTGCGCGACGGGATGATCATCTGCAACGGGAAGCCGACCGGCGTGATGCGGACCGACAAGATGTTCGAGAACTTCGTGCTCCACATCGAGTGGATGCACATGGAGGCGGGCGGCAACTCCGGCTGCTTCGCCTGGAGCGACGCCGTCGCGAAGCCGAACTCTCCGTTCCCCCGCGGGCTGGAGATCCAGATGCTGGAGCTCGACTGGCCCAACCTGAACAAGGACAAGGACGGCAAGCCGCGCGACATCGCCTACGTGAGCGGCGAGCTCTTCGGCGTGGGCGGCAACAAGATCGTTCCCGACAATCCCCGCGGCGAGCGCAGCAAGTCCTGGGAACTGCGCTGCAAGGGGAAGGGCGAGTGGAACGTGTATGACGTGGTCGCGGTCGACGGCGTCGTCAAGATGTCCATCAACGGCAAGTTCGTGAACGGCATCAGCAAGGCGACCCAGCGGAAGGGCTACCTCTGCCTGGAGTCGGAAGGCGCCGAGATCCACTTCCGGAACATCAAGATCATGGAGCTGCCCGCAGGGATGGCGACGCCGGAGCAGACGGGAATCGAAGCCGAGAAGTAGGGCTTCTACTTCTTCAGCAGGTCGTAGTGCAGGCGGCCCACGTGCCACATGTACGCGGGGCCGTAGCCGGCCTTCGGGGCCCAGGTGTTCTCGACGGCCTTCCTGAGATGCTTCGCGGCCTCGTCCGGCCTGTTCTCGACCGCGTGATTCAGGCCGATGTAGAGATGGGCATAGAAATACCGGCTCTCCCTGGCATCGTCGCCGATCTCGGCGGCCTTGATCTTCGCGATGATCTCGTCGGGGCTCCGCTTGCCCTCGAAGAGCTGGTAGACGTCCGGGAAGGGCTCCCGGTCGTCCTTCTCGTACTTCAGCAGGCCCTCCCGCGCCTTGTCTTTTCCGTAGGCCTTGACCTGCGAGAAGTAGCGCCAGATGCCGTTCTCCCGGTCGACATTGTCGAACGAGTTGTAGATCTCGAACTGGTGCGCGGCCTTGGCGTAGAGGCCGGCGTAGAAGTACGCGATCCCGCGGCGCCAGTGGCTCCTCTCGAGGCTCGGGTCGAGCTCCACCATCTTCTCGTACTCGGCCAGCGCCTTGGGGAAGTCCGCGAGCTTGAAGTGGGCGTCTCCCCGCGCCGAGGGATCCGAAGAATCCTTGAGGACCGCGCGGCAGTCGTCCGCGATCTGCTTGCGGCGCTCGGCGGAAAGCGGCGGGTCGTCGGCCAGCGCCAGCAGGAGCGGCAAGGCGTACTTCACTTGATCAGCTCCAGGCAGACCAGGCGGTTGCTGGCGCGCAGGTAGAGAAGCCCGTGCGAGAGAACGGGGGCGGCGCGCGCGGGCGACTGGAGCAGCGGCCCGCCTTTGGCGTCGAGCATCAGCGTGCGGGACAGGACCTCGCACTTGTCGGGGTTCGCCTTGATCAGATAGAGAATGCCGTCCTCGCCGAGGCCGACGAGATGACTGTCGACCCCGAGCAGAGAGCACTGGCGGACGTCGGAGGAGCTCCAGCGGACCTTGCCGGTCGCCATCTCGACGCAGCGGAGGTCGGCGTCGGAGTTCATGCCGTTGGAGCCGTAGACGAAGCCGCCCGCCTGCACGGGCGTGTTCCAGTAGGCCATGAGGGAGCGGTCGCGCTTGCGGCCGTCCTCCCAGACGGGCTCGGCAGCGCCGGGGCGGACGCGGATGACCGCGCTGCCCACGCCGTAGGCTTCGGAGACCAGCACGAGGTCCCCGGCGACGACGGGATTGGCGATGTTGACGGTGGTGACGCTGCGGGCGCGCCAGGGATAGTGGAAGTCGACCTTGCCGGTCGCCGGCTCGAAGCCGACGAGCCCGCCCCGGGCGAAGACGAAGCCCCAGCGGCGGCCGTTGATCGTCGTCGTGAGGGGGCTGGCATAGCTCGCCAGCTCGTCGCTGAGCTTGTACTTCAGGGCGCCGCTGCGCTTGTCGAAGGCCACCACGCCGCTGCCGGCGCCCTTCGTCTCGCCGGACATGATGTTGGGGCTGCCGGGCGGGCTGCCGCCGACCATCGCGATGAGCAGGTCGCCTTCGATGATCGGCGTGCTTCCGACTCCAAAGAAATTTGGAACGACGCCGAACTCCTCGGAGGTGTTCTTCTTCCAGACGACCTTGCCGTCGGCCGTGCGGAAGCAGTGGAGGAGGCCCTCGGGACCGAAGGTGTAGACGCGGTCGTCGTCGACTACGGGGCAGCAGCGGGGGCCGTTGCCGGCGCCGTAGCCGTCGGCGTAGTCGGAGTCGTATTCGGCGGACCAGATCGGCTCGCCGGTCTCGGCCTTGAGGCAGACCAGCCGGAACTTGGGACCCGGCCGGTCGAACAGGAAGAGGCGCCCGTGCTGGATGCTGCAGGTCGCGTAGCTCTCGGCCAGCTCCCGTTCCCACACGCGGCGGGGGCCGGCCGGCGGCCAGGGGGCGACGCCGCGCTCGGGGGAGCTGCCGTCGTGGTTGGGCCCGAGGAAGCCCGGCCAGTCGACGCCCGCCTTGCGCGTCCCCAGGTCGGGCGGGGCGGGGTCCTGCAGGGCGAGGGCGAGCAGAAGGGCCGCGAGCATCGGCCCATTCTCCCAGCTTCGGGAAGGAGGTCAAGCCTGAAGCGACCTTCCAAAATGTCGGCAATGCCGTCGAGCTTGGCGGTCGGGGAGGGGCGGCGCCCCGGGCCCGCGTGGCACATCGATTGCTCCTGAAGCCTTATGACTGATCCTGCCCGCAAGATCCTGGTCGTGGAGGATGAGGAGCTCGTGCGGAGGCTCCTGATCTCGGCGCTCCGGCAGCGGGGTCACCAGGTGGAGACCTGCAGCAACGGCGAGGAGGCGCTCCTGAAGCTGGAGAAGATCCGGGTCGACGTCCTCATCACGGACTTCCGGATGCCCAGGAAGACGGGGATGGAGCTGATCAAGGCGCTCCGGAAGAAGGGGAAATGTCCGCCGACGGTGCTCATGTCGAGCAACACGCTCGAGGAGCTGGCGATCGGGGATGCGGATCTCGCCGGTGTGGAATTCCTGCGCAAGCCCTTCGGCCTGACCGACCTTCACGAGGCGATCCGGCGCGCGGTCGCCGCGGCAAAAGACGATCAACAATAGATCCGCCCCCCGGCACGGTCGTATATAATTGCAGACCCATGAACGAGGACCTTCCATGAATCTATGGATCCAGGCGGCGGCGGTCGTGGTTTCGCTGGTGAGCGTCAGCGGGATGCGTCCCGCGGCGGAGAACTGGGCGGAGTTCCGCGGTCCGGGCGGCGGCGGCCATTCGGATGCGACGGGGCTCCCCCGCGAGTGGAGCGAGACGAAGAACGTCGTCTGGAAGACGCCGATCCACGGCCGCGGCTGGTCCTCGCCCGTAGTCTGGGGCAAGCAGGTCTGGCTGACGACGGGGACGCGCGACGGGAAGGAGCTGTCGGTCGTCTGCGTGGACCGCGACACGGGAAAGGTCCTGGTCGACCACAAGCTGTTCACGATCGCCAAGCCCGACCCGCTGTGGGAGAAGTACAACAGCTACGCGTCGCCGACCCCGGCGATCGAGGAAGGGCGGATCTACGTCCACTTCGGCACCTACGGCACGGCCTGCCTGGACACGAAGGCGGGGAAGGTGGTCTGGGCGCGGGAGGACCTGCTCTGCAACCACTGGCGCGGGGCCGGGTCCTCGCCGATCCTGTTCGAAAACCTGCTGATCCTGACCTTCGACGGCTACGACGTGCAGTACCTGGTGGCGCTGGACAAGAAGTCGGGGAAGACGGTGTGGAAATCCGACCGGACCCACGATTTCGGGACGGACGACGGCGACCGGAAGAAGGGCTACAGCACGCCGATCGTCATCGACGTGGGCGGAAAGCCCCAGCTGATCAGCCCGGCGTCGTCGGCGGCGGTTTCGCTCGATCCGCACACGGGCAAGGTGCTGTGGTGGATCAAGCACGGGGGCCATTCACCCGCGATGCGGAGCCTGTACGGCAACGGGCTGGTGTACATCACGACGGGCGCCGGCAAGGAGCTGATCGCGATCAAGCCCGAGGGGAAGGGCGACGTCACGGCTTCGAACATCGCGTGGAAGACGAACAAGGGGATCGGGCACAAGCCCTCGCCGGTGCTGGTGGAGGACCTGCTCTACGTGGTGACGGACAACGCGGCGGCCTGCTGCGTGGACGCCAAGACGGGTGCGCAGGTCTGGGCCTCGCGGGTGGCGGGATCAAACTTCTCGGCATCGCCGCTGTTTGCGGACGGCGTGATCTACTTCTTCGCGGAGGACGGGAGCGCGACGGTGATCCAGCCGGGCCGCGAGTACAAGGAGCTCGGCCGGAACAAGCTGGACGGCGGCGCGGAGTGCAAGTCGACCCCGGCGATCGCCGGCAAGTCCTTCTTCATCCGCACCGACTCGAACCTCTATCGGATCGAGCAGAAATAGCGGCTGCAACGAAACAAACGGTTTATTTCGTTTCACGGTGGAGGATGCCCTTGAGGGCGGCCAGCAGGCCGGGCCTCGGGGGCGGGGCGCTCGGCGGCTCGGGCTCGCGGGGCAGTTCGCGCTCGAAGCCCTCCGTTCGCGTCGTCTCAGCCAGCTTGCCCCCGGCCGCCGCCCAGGCCGAGATCCCCCCCTCCAGGAAGGCCAGGGTCCTGAAACCGCAGAAGCCCAGCGTCCGCACCACCATCGCGCTCTGGCGGCCGTCCTGGCACAGCAGCACCGCCTTCCCGAGCGTCTGAAGCTTCTTCACCAGCGCCGTGGTCTGCGAGTCGGGGGCGTTCAGCGACCCGGCGATGTGACGCACGCCGAAAGGAGCCGGCTCGCGCACATCGACGAGATGGATCTTCTCCCCTGCGCCGAGGTGACGCATCAGCTCGGCCGTCGTGATCGATGGCGGCATCTTCGCGGCGGACCCGGGTCGGGGCGCTTCGGAGGTATTCATGCGCATCAGGATCGCAACTGCCATGCCAGCTTCGACCTTCAGCTGGGGTCGTAAAGTGCTTGGCGGCAGGCGGTTGCATGATCCTCGAAAACGAATCCGGAGCCCCACAAATCCGTCGGAAGCGGAATCGAAAACGTCGTTCAAACCTCAAGAATCGTGAGAATGGACAAGTCATCTGGTAGAATAGGCTCAGTGATCTTTCGAACCCGTATCGGGCTCCAGTCGCCCGTGGACTTCCGGACCCCGATGAACCACCGCAGGGCAGGGGAGATCTGATGGCCGAGACCAAGCTCAAGAAAATTCCCGTCGGCACTTCCTCCGAATCCTCCCACATCGACTCACGGAAGCGCTACAAGGTCCAGATCGACGGGAAGTGGTACGAGGGTTCCTTCTCGAAGCAGTGGTTCGGCTGGAAGTTCGAGGGCTACGGCTCCACGGGCATGCAGCTGAACATGATCGACAAGGTCTACGAGATCGTCCGGATCGACCCGAAAAAGCCCAAGAAGGGTCCCGTCTAGTCCCCCCTCGCTTCCGGTATTTCATCCGAATCTCTGCATCCAGAGATTGATTCACCGCGTCCCGCCCGTATAATGCGAAGCCACATGGCATTGGCAGGCCTGGTTCGACAGGAGTCCGGGGTCGAACAATACCTCAAGGAAATCCAGGCGGTCCCTCTTCTCACGGCCCGCGAGGAGATGTCCCTCGCCCGCAGGATGAAGAAGATCAACTCCTCCAAGCCGGAGGACCGCAAGGACGGCCTCAAGGCGCGCGAGGAGTTCATCCGCGCGAACCTCCGCCTCGTCGTGTCGATCGCGAAGTACTTCGCCAACCGCGGTCTCTCGCTGCTCGACCTGATCGAGGAAGGCAACCTCGGCCTCCTCCACGCCGTCGAGAAGTTCAATCCCGCTCGGAAGTGCCGCTTCTCGACCTACGCCACCTGGTGGATCCAGCAGGCGATGCGCCGCGCGCTGATCAACACCGGCAAGACCGTGCGCCTTCCCTCATACCTGGTCGAAATCATCGCCAAGTGGAAGACGCTGGAGCACGGCTTCCTCCAGAAGCACGGCCGCGTCCCCGAGATCGCCGAGGCCGCCGTCGAGATGGGCCTGGGGAAGGAGGGCGTGGAGATCCTCAAGCGGGCGATCCGCGCCTCCGAGAACTTCTCGCGGCCCGTGAGCCTCGACGTCATGTGGGCCGCCACGGGCGAAGTCGCCGACGACCGGACCGACCGCCAGCAGGCCGACGGAGGGGTGTCGCCGTCGCACGCCGACCTCGAGCGCATCGCGACCCTGCTGGGCTCGATCAGCGAGCGCGAGGCGGCCGTCCTGCGCCTGCGCTTCGGCCTCTATGAAGGCCACCCCATGACCCTGGACGAGATCGGCCGCAAGCTCCGCCTCACCCGGGAGCGGGTTCGCCAGATCCAGAAGGCGGCCCTGTCCAAGCTCCAGGAACGCTTCTCCAAGGAAGGCGGAAGCGACTAGCTTCCCCCCGGATTCCGGCAAATCCTTGCGACATTTCGTCCCCCCACGGTTATTCAGATGTGTAACTTATGCAGGAGGATCAAAGAGGATGTTGACCCTTCTGGGCGGGCCGAACGG
>JACQFK010000644.1 GCA_016200125.1 Planctomycetota bacterium | reverse complement strand
GAATGCTGCTCCTAGGCGCGGGCCTGGCGGCGCTGCGGCGGAGGTAATTCAGAACTTCCGTTCCAGGCCGACCAGGAATCCTTCGGCGCCGAGCTCGACGAAGGGCCGGCCGTGGTCGCCCGCGGGATCGACGAGCCAGGGCAGGATGCCCGCCTGCTTCATCTGGTATCTGAGCTCGCCCAGGAGGGCGCCCACCGGAGCGGTCACCATCAGGTCCGTCCGCGAAGGTCGCTCATAGACGTTCTCAAACACGTACTCCCAGCTGATTGACGCCGCCGCGTCGAACAGGAAGGACTCGGCGAAGTTCCAGCCGCGATCCCGAGCGAGGAGATGAGTCTCGGAGCCGGAGAGCGGGTGGAGCACGAAGTTCACGAAGTACTTGTCGGCATCCTGAGCCGAGGGCTCGTGGGTCCAGCCCTGGATCCATCCCCGCAGGCTCACGCCGTTGTCCCATCCGCCCACCTGTCCCGGCAGCGCCTTTCCGAGCGCGATCGGAACCGTGTACTCCGCATAGACGACCGCGAAGGGACTCTCCGGCCGGCGGCCCGTCGTGGCCGTGCTGGAGCAGGCGGCAAGGGCAAGGGGAAGCAGTGCAGGAAAGATTCGACGCGACATCATGGAAATCCTACCCCATCTTCGCGTCAGCGGTCCGCGATTTCGCGACACGCTTCAGGAGACCAGCAAGCCCCGGCGGCCGAGATGGCGCAGGAGCCGATCCAGCGCGTCGGCCGAAGTCGGAAGGCCCGCCGACTCCAGATGTCGCCGCAGGGCCGCCCGGTCCCGGGTGCCGTCCAGCAGGCGGATCAGGGACAGGAACTTGGGATCCTCGAAGCGCACATCCAGGTGGCGGAGGGAGGTCACGACCTCTCCCCCCTCCAGCTGAAGCCGGGCCACCCGGCTGGCCTCCGGCCGCTCGCCCGGATCCGAGACGCAGAAGAGCGGGCGAAGGCGCAGGTCGATGACCGTCGAGGAGTACATCTGAATCACGAGAGCGGCCACTTCCGCCGGGGACAGGTTTCCCGGCGGCAATTCGGCGAACGCGACTCCGCGCGGCGCCGCCTGGTCCAGCCGGGCCATCAGCCGCTTGACGACCGGATCGCTCGTCGTCATCAAGCCGCCCTTCGCCGTCCGGTACTCGACCTTGTCGGTCGACTCCGGATCGCCCGCGGCCGGCTCGACGCGGGTCTCCACGAAGAATCTCTTCAGCAGGCCGGTCGGGATCCCGCGGCGGAGCGCGACCTCGCTCCCGCAGAGCAGGGTCTGGCGGAAGGACCGGCACTTCAGGAAATCCATGTACTGCTCTTTCTGGAGGAGCTGATCCGGTCCGAGCTTGCGGAGCGTCTCCACGGCCTGGGGAGGAAGTCCCGACTCGTCCATCTCGTGGTATTCGGACTCGCCGAGGTACTGCAGCCCGTGGCGCGCGGCGCGGGCGGCGAACTGGTGGAAGTAGGCCGGGCGGTACTCCTCGCTCAGCTCGTCATGGAAGAGCGTGTCCCTCTGGCGGGCGAGCGTGAGCTCCGCCTGCTTCCCCACCCAGTAGCGGACGTCGTCCCGCCCGGGCCAGGAGCGGTGGAGGAATTCGAGGAGCGCCTTGGCGGCGACGAGCTGGTCCGCGGGGGCCGCCACGTCCCGGAGGTGGTACTGCATCATCTCGCGGATCATCTCCCGGAGATGGGCGCCGGGATAGGCGTTGTAGCTCACGAAGGCCACGCCCTGCGGGGCCAGGTGGGCCCGGCAGGCGGCCAGGAGCCGGTCCTGCACCGGCGGAGCCACCCAGGCGTAAATGCCGTGGGCGATGATGTAGTCGAAGCTCCCGAAGTCCGGCGGCAGCGCCGCCAGATCCTGCTGCAGCAGTCTAATGTTGGGAAGCCCCAGGCGCGCGACGCGCTCGCGGCCCGCGGCGAGGGGCCGGCCGGCCAGGTCGATGCCCGTGAAGGCGCTCTCCGGCAGCGCGTAGGCCATCGGGATCAGGTTGCCGCCGTCCCCGCAGCCGATCTCGAGCACGCGGCAGCGCTCCACGGGCGCCGGAGCCATGCCGAAGAGCGTCGCGATCG
Organism: Planctomycetota bacterium; assembly: GCA_016200125.1. The sequence continues at coordinate 2,383 of JACQFK010000644.1, read as the reverse complement.
CGGCCAGCCGGTCGGGATGGGTCTGGGCGTAGGCCCCCGTCGGATACGGAACGGCATCGTACGACGTGGCGGTGGTCATGGGCCGAGCAGGCGCCCCGCGCCTACTTCTCGGCCGCGACCGTGATCGTGTGCTTCACGGGATGGACGACGCTGCGCACGGAGGCCTCCATCTTCTCCTGGGTCTCCATCAGCTGCTTGCGGAGCCCCTCGATCGACGCCTCCACCGCCTTGTCCCTGCCCATCGAGTCGACGATCCGCGGGAACGTCGTGATCATCGACTTGATCATGCTGGTCTCGAAGCTCTGCTTGGCGGCGATCATCGTCTCGACCTTGCGGAGGGGCTCGACGAAGGGATTCTCGATGAACTCGGCGGCGAGGTTGACGCCCTTCTCGAGCTCCTCCTTCGAGAAGGTCTTCGACGCCGCGCCCCAGCCGACCTTCGCTTTGGCGCCGTCCAGGTTCTTCACCACGAGCGTCAGCCGGTTGAGGTCGGCGTTGAAGGGCACGTAGGGAAGGATGGAGCGCGTGCCGGCGGAGGACTTGTCGTCGCCGGCGAAGCAGAACGGATAGCCCGTGCTCTCGAGGTCGACCTTCCCCGTCTCCTCGCCCAGGATCTTGTGGCCCTCGCTGGTCGCGGCCTTCCCCTTCAGGTCGATCGTGATCGAGCCGATCTGCCCCTCGATCCCCATCCCCTTCAGGAACGCGTAGGCCATCAGAAGCTGGCCGTTGGGCCCGGGGTGGACGCCGTCCTTGCCGCCGACGTCGTAGCCCTCGCCCAGGACCGGCTTGGCCTTCTCCATGGCGCTCATCATGGCGCCGTGGACGTCGGCGAAGGGGAAGCCTTCCGCCTCGGCCAGCTTCTTCGCCAGCTGGCTCAGGTGCGAGAGGTTGTCGTTGTAGATCTTCGGCTTGTCGCCGCCGCCCTGGAAGAACTTGGAATCGACGACGCCCGGGCCCCCCACGACGACCGTGGCGCCCGCCTTCTTGAGGCGGCCCGCGATGTCGGTCATGGCGCCGGCGTAGCGCTTGCCGATCGACTCGTCGAAGGCCCGGTAGCCGCCGTCGTTCATCCCGTAGCAGGTGGTGACGACGTCGGGCTTCCAGGGCATGAGATCGTTGTTCATGCGGCCCGCGAAGCCGGGCGCGGTCTCGCCGCTCCATCCCAGCTGGATCACGTGGAGATCGAGCTCGGGCAGGCAGACCGTCAGGTAGGCCTCGACGTACTTGCTGTAGAGCTTCTGCTCGGTGATCGAATCGCCGACGATCGCCACGCGGGAGCCCTTCTTGAGGATCGGGGCCCGGGCGGTCTCCCCGGCGCTCGTGAGCGAGGACAGCAGCAGCAGGACCAGGAAGCCGGGCAGCGTGCGCATGATCGTCTCCTCTATTGTCCGAGTATCTTACGCAGGTCGGTGAGCAGCTTCAGCTGTTCGCGGGCGCCTTTCCTGGCGCGGATGGAGCCCTCGAGCGCGTCCAGAACGGACCAGGGGTTCGCGGACTTCGTCCCGGCCTCCGCTCGGTCCACGATCATCCCCGCGCCCACGGTCCCGTGGGTGAGCCGGTCGATGATCACGAAGGCCCCGGTGGCCCGGTTCTTGCGATAGGCGTCGAAGGCGACGGGCTGGTCGAGCTCCACGATCACCCGACCGATCTCGTTCAGCGCAAGCCCGCCGGCCTTCTCCTTGGCCAGCGTGTTGACGTTCACGCGGTGCCGGATCTCGGAGACCACGGCGTTGACCGTCCGCGTCGTGTGCTTGAGGTAGTACTGCTTCCCGGGCGCCATCCTCGCTTCGGCCATCCAGACGAACATCGCCTCGAAGCTCTGCCCGACGTGGGGAACGTTATCCGGATGGACGAGCAGGTCGCCCCGGCTGATGTCCACTTCCTTCTCCAGCGTCAGCGTGACCGCCATCCCCGCGAAGGCCTCGCGCTGAGGGCCTTCGTAGGTCACGATCGATTTCACGCGGTTCGTCTTCCGGGAGGGCAGGACCATCACCTCGTCGCCGGGCCTGACCACGCCGGAGGCGACGCTGCCGCAGTAGCCGCGGAAGTTCAGGTTCGGACGGTTGACGAGCTGGACCGGGAAGCGGAAGTCCGAGAGGTTCCGGTCGCCGGCGATCGGCACGTTCTCCAGGTGGCGCATCAGGGTCGGGCCCTTGTACCACTTCATGTGCGAGCTGGGGTTGACGATGTTGTCGCCCTTGAGCGCGGAGATGGGAATGAACGTGACGTCCGTCATCTGCAGCGAGGAGACGAAGGCCTCGTAGTCGCGACGGATCCGGTCGAACACGCCCTTCCGGTATCCCTTCAGGTCCATCTTGTTGACCGCGACCACGACGTGACGGATGCCCAGGAGCGAGACGATGAAGCTGTGGCGGCGCGTCTG
>JACQFK010000643.1 GCA_016200125.1 Planctomycetota bacterium | reverse complement strand
GCTAAGCCGACTGGGTCCGTCGAGCAGCAGCACGAACGAGGTCAGCGGCTTGTCGTTCTCGTCCGGCTTCTCCTCCTTCCCCTCCACGACAATCCTCCAGGCGAACCAGGCCATGACCAGGACGGACAGCAGCGTGATCCAGCCGAAGTGCCCGGTGGCGAGCCTCCAGCCCATGAAGGCGGCGAGACTGACCAGGCAGGCGGCGGCCGACCAGCGCGCCCAGGACTGGCGGCACCAGAGGCCCGCGCCCGAGATCAGGAGCAGGGAACCGACGACGAGGAGCGGAACGATCGGCTTCCGCGCCCCTCCGTAGATCATGTAGGCGCCGCCCAGGAAGACCAGTGCCGCATTCCACGTGCGGTCGCCTCCGGGCGGGCGGAGGGAGAAGTTCATGAGACTGCGAACAGTGTAGCGGAGGGAAGGGGGGAAGGCGAGAGAACGCCATAGGGCGCCGGCGATCCGGGAGCGGACCGCCGGCGCCCCTCTAGATCAGGGCCGGCGGGCGATCGTCTTGCGCAGCCTCAGCACGGCCACCACTCCGGCGTGATCGGAGGCCCACATGCCCGACGCGGTGCGCTCGCCGAGCTCGTCGCCCCAGACGTCCACGACGACCCCGTCCAGCTCGCGCCCCTGGTCCGGACGCACGAAGACCAGGTCGAGCCGCTGGGTGAGCTTGTCCGCGGGGTTGGTCAGGTCGGGATCATGACCCCAGGTGAAGCCCGGTCCGGCGGTCGAGTTCGCCTTGCGGGTCCAGGTGTCGAGGTAGCCCTGCGAGGCGAGGAAGAGCGGCGCGTCGCCGTCGGGCGCCGCCGAGTTGAAGTCGCCCGCGAGGAGGACGGGCAGCGTCTCGCCGGCGAGCAGGGCGCCGAGCTCGCGCACCTGGGCCGCCTGGACGTCCAGGAAGGGCGCATCCTCGAGGTGGGTGGTCACGAAGCGGACGCTTCCCTCGCCGTCGATCTTCGCGTCCACCGCGACGTAGCCGCGGGGGATCTCCAGACCGAGCGTGGGCACGAGCGCCTTCGCCGTGTAGTTCGCGGTCGAGGCCCGGGAGATCGACACCTCCTTCCGCGCGAGGACCACGTCGTAGTCGGTCAGCCGGAGGTCGTCGAACGCGAGCGGACTGACCGACGTCAGCATCGGCAGTTCGACGTCGACATTCTGGACCTTGCCCGCGACCGTGTACTCCAGGCCCCGCGCGGCCAGCGCGGTCAGCAGGATGTCCAGGTGGTCGAAGAGGACGGCGTCGGCGGGAATCGTCCCTCCCACGACCGCGTCGCCCGGCGACTGGATGCGGAAAAGCGCGACCTCCTGCAGGGCGACCAGGTGGGGCCGCCGACGGCCGATCTCGTCCGCGATCGCCGCCGCCCGCTCGGGGAAGTTGGTGAAGACGAGCTGCTGGAAGGCCTGCGCGGCCAGGATGGGGACGTCGTCGGGGCTCGTCGCGCCGAGCAGCGGGTTCACGTCGAACCCGTAGTACACGTTCTGGGTCATCACGATGATCCCGGCGGCGCGCTTGTCGTCGCGGCAGCCCCCGACGACCAAGACCAGGGACAGCACGACGGCGAGTCCTGCGGCCGTCCACTTCGAGGAAGGCATGGGTCGCTCCTTTCTTTGTTTTTGGTTTCCGGATCGCAACGGGCGGGGATAATGCAAGGAGCGTGCCGGACGGAATCGCGGTTTTTCCGCGGGAATCGGCGTCCGCTGCGAACTTCAGTTCGCGGCGGCCCGGGAGGAGACGGGGATGCGATCGAAGGCCACGACCGTGACGGGATACCTGGAAGCCCTGCCCAAAGACCGCCGCGAGGCGATCTCCGCCGTGCGCAAGACGATCCTGAAGAACCTGCCCCAGGGGTACGAGGAGGCGATCAACTGGGGCCTCATCAGCTACCAGGTGCCGCTCGAGGTGTACTCGGACACCTACAACAAGCAGCCGCTCATGTACGCGGGGCTGGCCAGCCAGAAGAACTACATGGCGGTCTACCTGCTCAACGTCTACGGCCTTTCGAAGTTGAAGGATCAGCTGGTCCGCGGCTTCAAGGCGGCGGGCAAGAAGCTCGACATGGGGAAGAGCTGCATCCGCTTCAAGAAGCTCGACGACCTGCCGCTCGACGTCATCGGCAAGCTGGTCGCGGCCACGCCCATGGCGGGCTACGTCGCCTTCGCGAAGAAGGTCTGGGCCCGGAAGAAGTGAGTTACTTCGGCTTCAGCCCGGCGAGCAGGCCGGGCTTGGACCGCAGGAGGCCGATCTCGTCGTCTTTGAGCGGCCGGTTGAAAAGCGCGAATTCGTCGATCAGGCCGATGTAGCTGACCGCGACGTAGATGCCCGCCTTGTCCAGGTCCCAGTCCATCGAGAGGGGATAGTCCTTCTCTTTGATCTCGCCGATCAGCTTCCCGTCGATGTGGAGCGTCGCGCGGCCGTCCTTTCTGCCGGTGTCGAGGTTGTACCAGCTCATCGCGATGTGATGCCAGTCGCCGACCTTGAAGCCCGGCTCGTCGACCCACAGCATGGGCGAGAAGGCCTCGCGCGATTCCTTGATCGGCTGCTGGTCCGGTCCGACGGCGGGGAAGACCCCCATCCGCATGTTCCGCCGGGGCTTGGCGTCGTTGAAGTCGAACCAGAGCCCGCCGTTGCCGGCGCCCTTCTGGGTGATCTGGACGGGGTCGCAGAACCTGGTCTTGAGCTGCGTGTCGGGATCGAAGTTGATCCACATCGACAGCGCCGCGCCCCAGCCGCCCTTCTTGAACGCGATGTTCCCCTTCGCCGGGAAGAAGATGCGGCCGTTGTCCGGGAGGACGTCCAGGGCCTCCAGCGCGCCGCCGGAGATCCCCTTGCCCGCGGCGATCCGGAAGGCCTTCCCGGGGGCCCCCTTCTCGAACACGAAGGCCCCTTTCTCCGTCTTGTGGTTCGAGCGCGTGGAAGGGGCCAGCTCGCCGCCGCCGAAGTCGCCTTTCAGCGCCTCGTCGAAGGAGGCGTAGAAGGTCGCGGCCTTTCGGAGTTCTTCTCCGTCGCGCGGCGTCGTCACGAGCAGCACCCCGAGGATCAGCATCCTCATTTCGTCACCGGCAGATGGCGGTCGAGCCAGCGGACCAGCTCCTCCTTCATCTCGGGGAGGTACTCGTGGCCGGTGTTCTTGTAGATCACGCTGCGGAACTGCTCGGGCTTCCCGTAGAGCCCGTACACGGCGCCCAGCTTCTTCTCGAGCGTGAGGATCCCCTCCGTGGGTGCGCCGCCGTCCTGGTCGCCCGACAGCTCGAGGTGGGGCCGGGGGGCGATCAGCGAGTGGATCGCCTCGGTGTCGAAGTGGGCGAACACGCCGGGAACGAAATAATAGATGCCGTGGTAGCGGAGGTTGCCGAGCGCGATCAGCTCCGTGTAGCGGGTGAAGCAGGCGATGCCGATGACCGCCTGGATGCGGTCGTCGATCGCGCCCAGCCACCAGCTCCGGGTGCAGCCCATGCTCATCCCCGTCGCGGCGATGCGCTTCGGGTCGACCTCGGGACGCGTCTGGAGATAGTCGATCAGGCACTGCTCCTCGCGGAGCATCATCCCCCAGAGGCTCCGACCCTGCAGGAGATAGAGCTTGAACAGGGTCTGCTCCATCGGTCCGGCCCCCTTGTCGAGCGCGCCGGCCGGCCCCTTGCCGATCCGCTCGCCGCCGAAAGCGCCGTCGATCGCGGCGACCACGTAGCCCCGCTTCGCCAGGAGGGGCCCGATCAGCTCCACGCTCTTGGGGTCGCTGCAGATCCTCTCCTTCGTGCTGCCGTGGCCGTGGAGGCCGATGACCGCCGGGACGGGCCCCTTGCGGTTCCGGGGGATGAGGATCATGCCCGGGACCGTCATGTCCACGCCGTTGTGGAACTCGAAGCGTTCGACCACGTAGTCCTCGTTCTCCTCCTTGGAGAGGACCTTGACCTTGGCCGGATCAGGGCGGGGCGGCATCTCGCCGAGACAGCGCAGCAGCGTGGCCCGGGTCTTCTCCCGGTCGCTCTGTTCCCATTGC
>JACQFK010000642.1 GCA_016200125.1 Planctomycetota bacterium | reverse complement strand
GCGGTGCGGGACAAGATCAAGGCCTACGCGAACGGGTGGTACACCGTCGAGCGCACGCCGGAGGCCTTCCATGCCGCGGCGAAAAAAGTGACGGCGAAGGGCTACCAGGCGCTCAAGGTCGACCCCTTCGGCGCCGGCCTCTACGAGATGGAGCGGGCCGAGAAGAACCGCTCGGTCTCCCTGATCGAGGCGATCCGCGACTCGGTCGGGCCCGACGTGGAGATCATGATCGAGATGCACGGCCGCTTCAGCCCGGCCACCGCGATCGAGCTTTCGGCCGACCTGGAGAAGTTCAAGCCGTCCTGGGTCGAGGAGCCCGTGCCGCCGGACAATCTCGAGGCGATGGCGAAGGCCGCGGCGAAGATCAACATCCCGGTCGCGACGGGCGAGCGCATCCACACCCGCTTCGAGACGCGGCGGCTGCTGGAGCTCGGCGCGATCGACATCCTTCAGACGGACATCACCGAGTCGATGGGGTTGCTGGAAGGTAAGAAGCTTGCCGCGATGGCGGATGCGTACTACGTGACTTTCGCGCCCCACAACGTGGGCGGCCCGCTCAGCACGGCGGCCTGCCTGCATCTGGCGACCTGCACGACGAACTTCAAGATCCAGGAGCACTTCAACGACTTCGTCGACTCCTGGGTGAAGGAGGCGGCGACGGGCCCCGGATACCCCGAGGTGAAGGACGGATACTTTTCGATCCCGGGCGGTCCGGGCCTCGGCATGACGGTCAACGAGGACTTCATCAAAGAGCACCCGATGCAGGGCGAGAACTTCAACCTCTTCAAGGAGGACTGGCACCGGCGGCAATCGGCCCAGAAGTAACGAGTTCTCCTCCCTGGGGTATTAGTAGACAGCGGAGGAGGAACCCATGTCCATCCGACTCGCGGTCCTTTCCCTGTTCATCCTGGCGGCGCGCCTGCCCGCCGACGTCGTCAAATCCGCGAAGAGCGGCCCCTGGTCCGAGGCGGCCACCTGGGAAGGCGGCGCGGTTCCCGGCGCCGGCTCCAAGGTGCTCGTGCGGCCGGGTCACGCCGTCCTCTATGACGCGGTCTCCGACCAGGCGATCCGCTCGATCTTCGTGGGCGGCACGCTCCGCTTCGCGACCGACCGCAGCACGCGGCTCGACGTCGGCCTGATCAAGATCCAGGCCGGCGAGGACTGCGTCGAGGACGGCTTCACCTGCGACGTCCATCTCAAGGAGCCCGACCCCAAGGAAGTCCGCCCCGCGCTTGAAGTGGGCAGCGTCGACCAGCCGGTGGAGGCGAAGCACACGGCGCTGATCCGCCTCGTCTACTTCGACGGCATGGACAAGGAGACGCTGCCGGCGATCATCTGCTGCGGCGGGCGCATGGAGTTCCACGGCGCGCCGATGAACCGCACCTGGGTGAAGCTCGGCGACACGGCCAAGCCCGGCGACGCCGACATCGCGCTGTCGGAGCCGGTCACGGGATGGAAGGCCGGCGACCGCGTGATCCTCACCGCCACGAAGCGCGACGAGAGCGAGTCGGGGACCCGGCGGCCCGGCAAGCGCAACCGCAAGGTCTACACCGAGGAGCGGACGGTCAAGGCCGTCGACGGCGCGAAGTTGACGCTCGACGCGGCGGTCGAGGTCCCGCACCTGGGCGCCGGCGAGACGCGCGGCGAGATCGCCAATCTGAGCCGGAACGTGGTGGTCGAGTCGGCCGAGCCCGACAAGATGCGCGGCCACACGATGTACCACCGCCATTCGGCGGGGTCGATCTCCTACGCCGAGTTCCGCCACCTGGGGAAGGAGAACGTGCTGGGCAAGTACAGCCTGCACTTCCACCTGCTCGGGAGCACGATGCGCGGCGCGTCGGTGATCGGCGCCTCCATCTGGGACAGCGGCAACCGCTGGATCACGATCCACGGGACGAACTACCTGGTGGTGCGCGACTGCGTCGGCTACCAGAGCGTCGGCCACGGCTTCTTCCTCGAGGACGGGACCGAGGCTTACAACGCGCTCGACCGCAACCTGGCCGTGCAGTCCTACAAGGGGAAGAAGCTGCCCAAGCAGGTGCTCCCCTTCGACCAGAACGAGGGCTCCGGCTTCTGGTTGGCGAACAACCTGAACAGCTTCACGCGCAACGTGGCCGTGGAGAGCGACCGCTACGGCTACCGCTTCGAGGCGAGCCGGTCGAGGGAGTTCCCCCTGACGCTCCCCGTGCTGCAGCCCGACGGCGAGCGCAAGCCCGTCGACATCCGCACGCTGCCCTTCGTCCGCTTCGACGACAACGAGGAGCACAGCGACGGGCTCTACGGCTTCAACCTGGGCGAGGGGGTCGACCGGGTGGGCCCCGACGTGAAGCACCCGCTCGTGATCCGGAACCTGAAGCTCTGGGACGTCCACTACGCGTTCCGGCCGGAGATCCCGAGCGTGCTCGTGGAGAACATGCAGATCATCCGCGCGGTCTACGGCGTCTACCATCCGGACTTCAACAACCACGTCTACCGCCGGCTCTACATCGGCGACACGAACGCCGAGCCTTTCAACCGCGGCCACGACGACGAGAACGTCCAGTACGGACCCTTCACGGTGGACGGCCTGGTGATGGAGCGCTGCAACGGGACGCTGATCCAGGTGAGCCAGCACTCGCCCACGGGCAAGGCGGCGGCGCATTTCCGCGGCGTGGAGTTCAAGGACAACAAGCGCTACGTGCCCGCCTACGTGGACACGACGGCGAACGGGCAGCCCAAGGACGCGCCGCCCGACGACCTGATCCCCTACATCTTCCACGACTGGTACGGCCCGGGCCGCCACGCCAAGCTGCTCACGGCGCAGATGGCGGAGCGGGCCAACGACGGCCTTGAGTACAAGGACGGTCCCGCGCCCTTCGTGGGGAAGAAGATGAAGTCGGCCGAGGCGAAGGACATCGAGTTCCCCGAGCTTCTCTCCCCGGTGGACGACCTGCCGCCCGCGACGGTGATCACCTCGGTCTCCAAGGGGATCGTGCGCGGGACGACCCTCGACAACGGCGTCGTCAGGCGCGTGCTCGTCAACGGCAAAGAGGCGAAGGCCACCGCGCCCAACTTCGCCGAGTGGGAGATCGCCGACGACGGCTCCGGGAAGCACGAGGCCTGGGCCGAGGACGCGGCGGGCAACGTGGAGACCAACAAGCACGTCCGGTGATCAGTCCTTCGTGGACGTCACCCAGGTGCGGAAGTCGTCGTTGATCTTCTCCACCTTCGCGCCGAGCGCCGTCTCGAGGGCGGCGCGGCAGGTCGCGACCGGCAGCGCGAAGGGGTTGGCCGCCTTCGCCTTCTTGACCTCCTTCACCATCGCCGCGATCGCGCGCTTCTCCTGGATGTAGAGCATCAGGGCGTGGGCGACGTCGTAGTTCAAGCTGACGTTGTCGGCGCCGAAGAACTGGGGTCCGCGGAAGTTCACGAAGTCCTGCAGGTTCGCCACGCGGTTCTGGAGCAGGCCGGCGCGAACGTCGCGAAGGGTCGAGCCCCGTTCGCCGACGGGCAGGCCGTTTTCGAGCCGGAAGCGCTCGAAGAGCTGGGCGATCCCCTCGCTGAACCAGGGGGGAAGCCGGCCCAGGTCGTCCTCGAAGAGCGAGTGGCAGTATTCATGCACGAGCGAGCCGGAGTCGGGCTCCAGATGCAGGACGAGCCAGCGCGAGTCGAAGGAGAAGTAGCCGCCCACCCACTGGCGGTTCGGCGAGTCGATCTTCGCGTACTCCTGGAAGGCGGCCTGGTCCTTGAAGAGCCGCGCGAGGACCGGGAGCCCCGAGGTCTTCAGGTCGAGCATCTTGACCAGCGGCTCGCGGAGCAGCCTCACCTGGTCGAGGGCCTGCTTCGCGACCCGGGGCTCGACGTTGCCCGTCACCGCGAGCATCAGCTCCTCGTCGACCTGGATCAGGGGGTTCTCCCCGAACACCTTCTTCGCCTGCTCGAGAAAGCGCTCCTGGTTGAGCCAGGGCAGCCCCTTCAGGTGGGCGGCGAAGTCCTTTTCGACCGCCTCGAGCTTCCCGCCCAGCGCCGCCTCGACCGCCGCGGCGCCCGTGATGTCCTTGCGGTAGCTCTTGCGGTACTCCTCGAAGAACTTCTTGAGCGCGCCGCGCTTCTCGAGCCACTCGGCGAACTTGAGCGCCGTCGACGTGTGGAGCGACAGGACGTCGCGGCCGTGGAAGGCCCCCAGGTCCAGGGCGAAGAAGGTCCGGAGCGCGGGGAAGGTCCCGCGGCGGAGCGCCTCGCGGAGCAGGGCGGCGCGATGGTCGAAGGTGGCGGGCTCCGGATCGGGCTCGTCGAGCGCCGAGAGGGCCGCGGCGATCCAGGGGGGGATCGCGCCGTCGTTCAGGCTGTCGGCCAGCAGGAAGATGCGGGAGACCTGGAGGGCGTAGGCGCGGCCCGCCTCGCTGCGGAGCAGGACGCGGCGGCTGAGCACGTCGTAGTAGATCGTCTGCGGGATCCCGCCGGGATAGCGCCTGGCGGTGTAGGCCTTGTAGCTCTCCGCGCCGGCGAACACGATGATGAGCAGCGAGTTCTGGGGGGGCACGTCGAGCGCCCGGGCCCGGAAGCCCTTCACCGCCTTGCGGACCGACTCCAGCAGCCCTCCGCCGCCGCGCTCCTCCGTGGCCAGGAGGATGCCGGGCTCGACGCGTTCGACGGCGAAGCCCGGTCCGAGGTCCTTCTTCGCGGCGGCCAGGGGGTCGCTCTGGAAGAAGAGAAGCGGGGCCAGGATCAGGGCGGGAAGCGTCCTCATTCCACTAGCTATGACGCTACGGCAGGGCCTTCCCGTTGAGCATCGCCTCCGCCTTTTTCGAATCGACCGGGCGGCTGAACATGTAGCCCTGGGCGAACTCGCAGCGGAGCTCTCGCAGGGCGTCGCGCTGCATGGCCGTTTCGACGCCCTCGGCGATCACGTGGAGGTTGAGGTTCTGGGCGAGGGCGACGATCGTGCGGATGATCTCGCGGCCGCCGCCGTCGGCCTTCATCCCCATCACGAAAGAGCGGTCGATCTTGAGGGTGTGGACCGGGAAGCGGTGGAGGTAGCTCAGGGACGAGTAGCCCGTCCCGAAATCGTCGAGGTAGATGCGGAAGCCCTCCTTGTGGAGCTGCTCGAGCTGGTCGGTGGCGGAGGGGGAGCTGTCGAGCAGGACGGTCTCGGTGATCTCCAGGCGCAGCGCCGCGGGGTCCAGGCCGAACTCGCGAATCGCGGTGCGGACGTGGTCGGCGAGGTCCGGCCGGGCGAACTGCTTCACCGAGAGGTTGACGCTCACGGAGAGCTCGCCCATCCCCGGGATGCGCGCGCGCCAGTCCTTGAGCTGGCGGCAGGCCTCGCGGAGGACGAAGCGGTCGATCTCGATGATCATGCCGGTCTCTTCGGACATCCGGATGAACTCGAGGGGAGGGACCAGGCCGCGCTCGGGGTGGTTCCAGCGGATGAGGGCCTCGAAGCCGGTGACGCGCCCGTCGTCGATCGTGACGACCGGCTGGTAGAAGACCTGGAACTCGTCGCGCTCGATCGCCCGCCGGAGCTCGGTCTCCATCCGGAGGAGCTCGACGGCGCGGGAGTGCATGCTGCGGTCGAAGACCTCGTGGGAGGCGCCGCCCTTCGCCTTGGCGCGGTACATGGCGATGTCGGCGTCGCGGAGCACGTCCTCGGCCCGCTCGTAGCCGGTCTCGCTCATGGCGATGCCGATGCTGGCGGTGCTGAAGACGTCCTGGCCGGCGACGCGGACCGGGGTGGAGAGCTGCTGGTGGATGCGGGAGGCGACGAGGGTGCAGTCGGCGACGCTCTTGACGTCGTCGACGAGGATGGTGAACTCGTCGCCGCCGAAGCGGGCGACGGTGTCGCCGGGCCGGACGCACTTCTCCAGGCGGCGGCAGATCTCGATGAGGAACTGGTCGCCCAGGAGGTGGCCGAGGCTGTCGTTGATGATCTTGAAGCGGTCCATGTCGACGAAGAGGACGCCGAACTTGTGGACGCGGCGCCGGATCGTCTGGCGGATGACCATGCCGAGGCGGTCGAGGAAGAGGGCCCGGTTGGGGAGGCCGGTGAGCGAATCGTGGAAGGCGTCGTGGATGAGCTGCTCCTCGAGGGCCTTGCGCTGGGAGATGTCGATGCCGGTGATGACGGAGAAGCGGAGCATGCCGCCGCGCCCCACGAGCGGCGTGTTCGACCAGGCGATGAAGGGGTGGGCGCCGTGGCGGGTGAGCCAGGCGTGCTCGTGCTGGTTCCCCTTGGCCTCGGTGGCCGGCGTGGCGACGATCTCACGGACGGTCTCCGAATCCTCGGGCGCGATGAAGATCTCCCAGAACAGCTTTCCCACGGCGTCCGAGGCCGAGTAGCCGCTCAGGTGGGCGGCGGCCCGGTTGAAGCGGACGACGCGGCCCCCCGCGTCGAGCACGACCATGAGCAGGTCGGTGGAATCGAGGACGGCGTCGGTGAAGTTGCGCTCCTCGACGAGGGATTCCTCGGCGCGGCGCCGCTCCGCCGCCTCCAGGCTGAGGGCCGCGAGGTCGGCGACGGACGAGGCGAACTCCTGGTCCTCGAGGGGCCACTCGCGCGCGGGGCCGGTGTGCTCGTGGCAGATCACGCCGACGAGCACGCCGTGGAGGCGGATCGGCGCGTCCATCATCGAGGTGATGCCCAGGGGCGTGAGGTAGCCCTCCGTGAACTCGGAGGTGCGCGGGTCGCGTCGCGCGTCGTCGGCGGCGACCACGCGGGATTCCTCGAGCGCGGCGAAGTAGCGCGGGTAGTCGCGCGCGAGGATCACCGTGGCGGGGTTCCCGGACTGCGCGGTGGAGCGGGTGTGGAGCGTGCGGCAGACGATCTCGGTGTGGTCGGGGTTGAAGAGCCAGATGCCGACGCGTTCCACGTCCAGGGTGGCCGCGGCGCTTTCGCAGAGCCTCCGGAAGGACTCCTCGGGATCCGGTTCGCCGCGCTTGGCCAGGTCCAGGAGCGCGCTCTGGAAGCGGGTGAGCTTGTCGAGGTGGCGGCGGAGGGCCTCGCGGGAGCGGCGTCGCTCGGCGGCGTTGCGCACGGCGCGGACGAGCAGGTAGGCGTCGAAGACGCCGCGGACGAGAAGGTCGTGGGCGCCGCGCTGGGCGGCGCGGGAGGGGCTGCACTCGCCGGGCCCGAAGGCGTAGACGATCACGGGAAGGCCGTTGGTTTCGCGGCGGAAGAAATCGAGTCCGGAGAAGCCCGGCGCGTCGGGGAGGTGGAGGTCGACGATGGCGACGTCCTGGGGATGCTCCCGCTGGACGGCGACGGCCTCCTCGAGGCGGGAGATATGCGTGATCTTGCAGGTGAGGACCGACTTGACGGTGCCGAGCATGGCGGCGACGAGCTTGGCGTCGGCGTCGTCGCTCAGCGCGAGGAGGATGCGGTAGGGGACGGCAAGGTCGGTCTTGGTGCTGTCCATCGAAGATCCGCTTCGGGGGAAGTATACCCCCGGGGCCAAAGGGAATGGGGCACTTTCGTATTTTTTATGGGGTACTTAGTCCTTGCGCGAGACGCCGGTCTGCCAGGAGGCGAACTCGAGGACGGCGCGGCAGTGGGGGCAGATGTAGGCGCGCTCGAAGACGCGGGGCTGGATCTCCCGCTCGCTGCGGACCACGTTGTCCCAGGACACCGGCTTGCGGCAGGCCTTGCAGGTCGCCGTGTGCTCCGGAAGGCGGGCGAAATCCATGGGGGAAGTATCGGTCATGGGGGGGCGGGCATCAAGCGGAATCGGGGGAAACAAAAAAGCCCCGGCGGCCGAGGCCGCCGGGGCTTCGAAGCTTCGCCGTGAACGGACTACTTCGAGTGGGCCTTGTGCGCGTGAACGTGATGGCGCTTGGCCGCGTGGTGCTTCTTCGGCGGCGGAGTC
>JACQFK010000641.1 GCA_016200125.1 Planctomycetota bacterium | reverse complement strand
TGGGACAGATTGGCGCATAAAAAAGCGGCCCCGGTCCTGCGACCGGGGCCGCTCTGGTTGCGCTTGCGGAAGAACTACTCCTTCTTGTCCGTGAGCTCGAACTGCGCGACGCCCGCGCCGCCCTTCACGTCGACTTCGGCGACCACGCTCTTGTAGCCCTCGTGCCAGACCTCGACGCTGTACTTGCCGTCGGGCAGGCCGCCCGGGATGGCGTACTTGCCGTCGGCGCCCGAGACGGCGAAGAAGCCGTGCTCCAGCACGCCGATCCAGGCGCCCATCCAGGGATGCACGTCGCACTTCACCTTCACCATGACTTCCTGCGCGGTGAAGGTCTTCTTCTCCTCCAGGCCCTTCGTGGGCTGGCCGAAGTTGAACTCCTTGTTCGTGAACGGCAGCGCGTGGATGTTGTGGAGCAGGTCGTCGCTGTTCCGGACGACGAGCTCCTGCCCGACCACGATGCCCAGGACGTGCGGCTCGTAGTGGCAGCCGACCTGGTTGATCATCGCAGGCTTGGGCGCGTCCGTGGGCTTCTTGCCCTCGGCGCCCTTCTTCACGTAGACAAACGCCCACTGGACGTTGCCGTCCGCGTCCACGACGATGTCCTCCATCAGGGGAGGCTCGGCGTGCAGCGCCGCGCACTTGGGATCGGCGTCCATCTTGATCTTCTTGCGCTTCTTGACGTCGCCCTTGACCTTCACGGTGCCGGAGATCGACGCGCCCTTGATGGGCACGAAGGCCTCGACCTTCGGAGCCACCGCCGCCTCGACCTTGGGCGTGATGTCGGTCTTCACCGCGCCGTCCGTCTTCGCGGGCGCCACGACCCCGGTCTGAGCGGGCTTGTCGTCGCCGCAGGCCATGATCAGCGTGCCGCCGCCCAGACAGAGCAGGGCCGCCGCCATCACCATCCACGTTCCCTTCGACTTCACCATGTCATTGCCTCCATTACTTGGTCTTCGTATTCAACTTTCCGAAATTGAGCAGGTATTCGACCGCGGCGCTCACGCCGTCCTTCTGGTTCCCCCCGAACACGGGCTTGAAGTCGTACTGCGTCATCGTCGTGCCCGGGTAGATCTGGGACGGATCCGTCTGCCACTGGTACATCCAGCGGGGCCGCAGGCGCTCCTCGACCCGCGCCAGGTCGGGCGCGTGCTTGAGGATGTCGCCCGGAGGCGCCGAGCCCGCCATGTAGTGGCAGCTCGCGCAGCCCGTCGTGGAGTCCTTCACGATGGCGCCGACCTTGTCGTGGGCCCCCTTCCGGGCCTTGAGAAACTCGTCGGTCCGCTCGGGGAAATCCGTGGAGGGGAAGGAATCCACGCCCTGGAGCTGGTCGCGCACGGCGAACCAGCGCACGAGCGCGTTCGCCTCCTCATCCTCGAAGGCGAAGGTCGGCATCCGCAGGTTGACGTCCGGCAGCGCCTTGGCGCCCGGGTAGATCGGCTGCAGCGTCGGGCGGATCGGGTACGGCGCCTTGAGGAACTTGAAGAGCCACTCGGTCTGGGTCTTCACGCCCTGGCTCCGCAGCATCGGGGGATAGCGCGTCTCGAAGGCGCCCTCGTTGCTGATGTCCATGAAGTCGGTGTGGACTTCCCAGGGCTTGCCGTTGTACGGCGCGTTCGCCTCGCTGAGATCCCTCTTGAACTTCCGGATCTCGGGAAGGATGTCGCCGCCGTCCTGCGGGGCGTAGCGGATCACCGGCCGCATCGACTTGATCTCGCCGCCCACCACGTCTAGGTAGTAGCGGTCGAAGCCGTCGAAGTAGACGTACTTCGAATCGGGGTTGACCACTCCCGGCATCGCCAGCGTGCTGTGATCGGAGGACCAGCTGAACGTATAGAGCTTCTTGCCGCTCGCCTTGAGGTCCTCCTTCTCGCCCAGCAGCTTCCACTTCTTCAGGCTGCGCTCGGTGTCGTCGACCGACTCCTCGCGGCCGAAGCGGCCTTCCACCACCACGGGGGTCGTGACTTCCTTGTTCTTCACGGGATCGACCCGCTTCCACTCGATCACGAGCTTGTCCAGCGAGAAGCGGTGGCAGGCGCGGCAGTTGTTCTCGCGCACCAGGCGGTCGCCCCGGTACTTCGCGAGATCCTCGCCCGTCGGCCTCATCTTCGCGTTCTCGACGAGCCCCGTGACGCCGTGGTCCGTGAACGACTGGACGAAGGTGGCGATCGCCTCGATCTCGCGGTGGTTGAGCGCGAAGCGCGGCATGCGCAGGAGCTCGTCCCATGGCTTCGAGGCCATCTTGCCGCCGTCGAAGACCCGCGGATTGTCGAGCTTGTGCTCCAGCCAGTCCTGGCGAGTCTCGTCGACGTGGACGTCGATCTCCTCGCCCGTGAAGCCGTGCTTGAACTTCACGCCGTGGTGGTTGACGCCGTCGTCCTCGGTGAACCCGTAGTCGAGCTTGTCGTGGTGCTTGGAGCCCCAGGGCTGCGAGCCCGACAGCTCGACCCCGATGCCCTCCTCGGCCTGCCAGTCGAAGAGCACGCCGACGGCGGGATCCTTGTCCACTTCCGTCTTGAGCTGGTGGCAGGAGTAGCAGCCGAAGTTCTTCACCATCTTCCGGCCGAGCCACTCCCGCTTGCCCGCCTCCGATTTGAGATCGTCGTAGACCCCGCGTTTGTCCGTCTCGGGAAGCTTCTGGATGGGATGGACGCCCTTCACGAGGT
>JACQFK010000646.1 GCA_016200125.1 Planctomycetota bacterium | reverse complement strand
TCACCGAGCGGATCGCGAACGAGCGGAAGGACAAGGTCCTCCAGCGAGGCGGCATGCTCATGCGCTCCCTCGAACGGGGCGTGCTCCTCGACCGCATCGACGACAAGTGGAAGGAGATGCTCTACAACATGGACCAGCTGCGCGAGATGGTCAGCATGCGCAGCTTCGCCCAGCAGGACCCCAAGCTGGAGTACAAGCGCGACGCCACCGAGCTCTTCCAGGCGATGATGGACGCGATCGACGACGAGGTCACCGCGCTCGTCTACCGGATGAGCGAGGTCCCCGAGGACCACGCCCGCTTCGCGCGCCGCTGGCAGGCCTCCGAGTTCCGCAAGGACGAGGTGGGCCAGTTCGCCATGGCCGGCGGCGGCGGAAGCGGCAACGGCAACGGATCGGGCGGCGACGTCGAGGACGAGAAGCCCCAGCCCGTGCGGGTGGAGAAGAAGCCCGGCCGCAACGAGCCCTGCCCCTGCGGCTCGGGGAAGAAGTACAAGAAGTGCCACATGACGAACTGATGCACCCTGATGGGCCTTCTACTTGATGCAGGCTATCTTGCTGCGGGGGTCATCGTTTCCCCGTGGCTCCTGTACAAGACCCTCACCGACCGGCGCTACCGGCACAAACTATGCGAACGCTTCGGCCGCGTCAAGCCGGCGCCCGAGGGGAAGACCCTCTGGATCCACTGCGCGTCCGTCGGCGAGGTCAACCTCGCCAAGCCCCTCGTCGCGCGGCTGAAGAAGTCGCATCCCCAGCTGGCGATCCATCTCACGACGGTGACGCTCGCGGGCCGCGAGAACGCGGAGAAGTCCTTCCCCGAGGCCCGCGTGAGCTATTTCCCCCTCGACTTCGGCAGCTCCGTGCGGCGGGCGCTCCGGCGCATCCGGCCGGTCGGCGTGGTCCTCGTGGAGCTCGAGGTCTGGCCGAACTTCGTCCGCCGCTGCGCGAAGGAGAACGTGCCGGTCGCGGTCGTCAACGGACGGATGAGCGAGCGCTCCTTCGGCCGCTACAAGTCCTGGGGCTGGTTCTTCCGGTCGGTGTTCCGGCGGCTCTCCGCGGTGGGGGTGCAGAGCGAGGTCTACGCGGAGCGGCTCCGCGAGATGGGCGCCGCGCCCGTGGTGACGGGCAACCTGAAGTACGACGCGGCGATCGGGTTCGACGCGGCGGCCGAGGAGCGGAGCTGGCGCGGGCAGCTGGCGCTCGGCGACGCGCCGGTCCTGGTCGCGGGATCCACCCACGACCCCGAGGAGCGCATCCTGCTGGAGACCTACAAGAAGCTCCGGATCGCCGTCCCGGGCGTCCGGCTCATCCTCGCGCCGCGGCACCTGGACCGCGCGGCGGAGGTCCAGAAAGCGGTTGAAGCGGCCGATCTGAAGTGTTATAAGAGGTCCCAAATATCCCCGGCCGGACCGAGCGACGGCGTGATTCTGCTCGACACGGTCGGCGAGCTTTCCCGGGTCTACTCGGCGGCCACGGCGGTGTTCATCGGAGGCACGTTTTGCGCCCGCGGGGGCCAGAACATGCTGGAGCCGGCGTCCCTGGGGAAGCCGGTGGTCAGCGGCCCCAGCCTGGCGAATTTCGAGGAGATTGCGCGCACCCTCGTCGATGCCGGGGGCATGAGGGTGATCGACAACCCCGTGGACCTCGCCGGGGCGCTGGCCGAGCTGTTGCGCGACCCGGCCCGGGCGCGGGAGATCGGCGCGCGGTCCGTGGAGGCCGTGAAGGCGGGGCGGGGGGCGATCGACCGGACGATGGACCTGATCGAGAAGAGCGTTTTGAAAGGGACGTAGTCGATGAGCATGAGAGACGGCAAGTGGTACTTCACGTCGGAGGCGGTGACGATGGGTCACCCCGACAAGATGGCGGACCAGGTGTCGGACGCGGTCCTGGACGCAATCATCAAGAACGACCCGACCGCCCGCGTGGCCTGCGAGACGCTCGTCAAGACGGGCATGGTCCTCGTGGCCGGCGAAATCACCACGAACACCTACATCGAGGTCCCCGAAGTCGTGCGCCAGACCATCAAGGAGATCGGCTACGACTCCAGCGAGATCGGCTTCGACTACCACACCTGCGCCGTCCTGACGGCGATCTCCCAGCAGTCCGCGGACATCGACGAGGCCGTCACCGCCGACAGCGGGAAGGGCAAGGAGCTGGGCGCCGGCGACCAGGGCATCATGTTCGGCTACGCGACGAACGAGACCGAGCTCTACATGCCGCTGCCGATCGACCTCGCCCGCAAGATCTGCTGGCGCGCCGCCGAGGTCCGCCTCAACGGCGACGTCAACTGGCTGCGGCCCGACGGCAAGGCGCAGGTGACGATCGAGTACGAAGGCGACAAGCCGATGCGGATCCACACCGTGGTCGCGTCGATGCAGCACTCGCCCTCGGTCAGCCACAAGGAGATCGAGAGGGACCTGATCGAGAAGGTGATCAAGCCGGTGCTGCCGCCCGGGCTGATCGACAAGAACATCATCTACCACATCAACCCCTCCGGCCGTTTCGTGATCGGCGGTCCGCAGGGCGACTGCGGCGTGACGGGGCGCAAGATCATCTGCGACACCTACGGCGGCATGGGCCACCACGGCGGCGGCGCGTTCAGCGGCAAGGACCCCACCAAGGTCGACCGCAGCGCCTGCTACGCCGCCCGCCACGCGGCGAAGAACGTCGTCGCGGCCGGCCTGGCCGACCGCTGCGAGATCCAGCTCTCCTACGCCATCGGCGTCGCCAAGCCGCTGTCGGTCTTCGTCGAGACCTTCGGCACCGGCAAGGTGTCGCCCGAGAAGCTGACGAAGATCGTCGAGGAGAACTTCGACTTCACGCCCAGCGGGCTGATCGAGTACTACAACCTGCGCCGGCCGATCTACAAGAACACGGCGCGCTACGGCCACGTCGGCGTGGACCGCCCCGAGTGCACCTGGGAGAAGATCGAGAAGGTCGACCAGCTCCGCAAGGCCGCGGGGATCAAGGTCGAGTCCAAGAAGCCCGTCAAGGTCGGAAAGAAATAGCGCAGTAGCTAAGAGCCCCACAACCCAACCCACAAACGTAACCGTTACGTTTGTGGGATGACAAGGAGACGAGAACGCATGGCATCCAAGGTTGCTGCTGAACCCAAGAAGATGAAGAGCACCGGAACCCCCGGCGACGTGAAGGACCTCTCGCTCGCGCCCAAGGGGAAGGCCCGCATCGAATGGGCCGACGCGCAGATGCCCGTGCTCCGGGAGATCCGCGCCCGCTTCGAGAAGGAGAAGCCCTTCAAGGGCCAGCGGATCGCCGCCTGCCTCCACGTGACGACCGAGACCTCCGGCCTGATGCGCGCCTTCGTGGCGGGCGGCGCCGAGGTCGCCCTCTGCGCCTCCAACCCGCTCTCGACGCAGGACGAC
>JACQFK010000655.1 GCA_016200125.1 Planctomycetota bacterium | reverse complement strand
GGGGTCTTCGTGGAGATCTTCCTCGAGGAGCGAGCCTTCATCTCCTGGAAGCAACTCAACTGGAAGGGAAAGATCTTGGGAGTCTTCAAGCTGATCTTCAGCAGGCTCGGCTTCCACGGCAGCAATGAGAACTATGTATTCGTGGCCCGGAAGCCGTGAAACTGACGCTGCTCAGTGCGACGCTCGGATGTGGAGGCGCCGAGAGAGTACTCTCGACTCTGGCGAACCACTGGGTCGAGACGGGACATTCGATCCACTTGATCACCCTAACGGCCGTCGACTCCGATTTCTATGAGGTCGACAAACGAGTGCGTCGCATCGGGCTCGACCTTTCGGGTCCCTCTCCGACGCGCCTACACGCGGCCTTCAGGAACACCGTCCGGTTGAAGCGACTGAAGGAGGCGATCGTCGACTCGGAGCCGCAGGCGGTGATCAGCTTCATCGACCGAACCAATATCCTTGCATTGCTGGCCGCTCGAAGACTGAAGCTTCCTGTGATCGTCTCGGAACGAACGGATCCCTCTCAACATCGCATCGGCCGGGTCTGGGAGACGCTCCGCAGCATGGCCTATCCACGCGCCGCCGCGATCGTCGTTCAGACCCGGACCGTCTTCGACGAATTCGCGAAAAGGTTTCCCGGAACTCCTATCCACATCATTCCCAATCCGGTCCAGATTCCGGTTTTCCGATCTCCAGGTGATCGCCGGACTTCGGATGCGCCCCGGCGTGTCATCGCGATCGGTCGGCTCACCCGCGAGAAGGGAATGGATCTCTTTCTCCGGGCCTTCGGCGCGGCAAGCCGCGAGAACCCGGAATGGACGCTCACCATTCTCGGGGAAGGCCCTGAACGCTCCGGACTTGAACGACTGATTTCCGGATTGTCCCTGTCCGGAAAAGTGAAGCTCGAGGGCCAGGTGAATTCGCCCTTGCCTTATCTGCGCAATTCGGACATCTTCGTGCTTCCCTCGCGGTACGAGGGATTCCCCAATGCGCTCCTGGAAGCCATGGCCTGCGGGCTGCCGGTCGTCAGCTTCGACTGCCCGAGCGGACCGCGGGAGATCATCCGGGACGGGGAAGACGGGATCCTGGTGACCGGCGAAGATGTGCCGGGGCTGGCGAAGGCCCTGTCCGCGCTGATGCGCGACCCTTCGCGGCGGAAGAGGCTCGGGGAACGGGCTGCGGAAGCGGTCCGGCGCTTCGACCTCCCCGGGATCTCGGCGCGCTGGATGAAGCTTCTTGCGAAGGTGACCGGCTCCTAGAAATCGAGCGAGGCAGGATGCAAGCGGGGTTCTCCCTGAGCCTGTTCGTCAGCGCCGCGGCGGCGGCGCTGGCCGGCATTCTCATCACCTGGAGATCCTTCCCGTTCCGTCACGCCGTCGCCGCATCGATCGCCAGGGTCCTTCCCTCCCTCCTCTACTTCGGCGTCTTCTTCTCCGGGCGCTGGACCTTCCTGGACGACATGACGTATCTGACCGATGCGATCCAGTTCAAATACCAGGGCTTCGATCCGTTCACCATTCTCACCGACCCCTACGGAATTGAAAAGATGGATGCCGTCGCGGGGGGATCGCACATCCTCTACACCTGGTGGAACCTGCTGGCCGTCTGGCTCTTCGGGGACAACTACTACGCTCCCGTGTTCCTGAACGTCATCCTCAGCTTCGTGAGCGCCCACTACCTGGGCAGGACCGCGCGCGAGATGGGCTGCAGCGAGGCGTATGCCCGCGGCCTCCAGCTGTTCACCCTGTTCCACTGGGATATCCTGGCCTGGTCCTCCCTGGTCAACCTCAAGGACACGCTGGTCATGACGCTGACCATCGTCTCCCTGTACGCGGCCATCGCGCTCGACCGGAAGCCCCGGTTCTCGAAGCTGCTCCCTCTCCTGATCTCCGTGGTGCTCCTGCTGCGGATCCGGTTCTACGTGCCGACGCTGATGGCGATCAGCATGGCCGCCTGGGGCGTGACCTGCGCCCGCCGGCGGCTGCTCCTGATCGGAGCTCTGCTCCTGGCCGGGCTGGCGCTGCTCGTCACCGGCGCCCTGCAGATGTCCTTCAATTCGGAGGACTACGTCATCACCACCGACGACTTCCTCTACAGCGTCTTCTACTTCCTGATGACGCCGATTCCCTGGAACATCGATCCAGGCTATTCCTTCCTGCTGCTGCCGTCGATCCTGCACTGGCTGTTCCTCCTGCCCGCGCTCATCTCGGCCTTCCGGCTCTGGAAGGAGAACAAGGCCTTGCGGCTCCTCCTGATCTACGCCGTGCTCGTCATCTTTTTCTACGCCATGACTCCCGACCTGCAGGGTCCGCGCCACCGCGTGCAGATCGCCTTCGTCTTCGCCTGGCTGCAATACGACTTCATCTACCGCTTCCTGACCGCCGGACGCCGGGCCGCGAAGTCCCCGCCGGCTCCGCTCCTCAGGTCCGCCTCGGCGGGCTAGGGCCGGCGCCTCCGATGCGACGTTCCATCACGCTGCTGACCCGTTCGCTGGCCCATGGAGGCACGGAACGGCAGATCGTCGTCCTCGCCCGCGGGCTCCAGGCTTCAGGCCGCCCCGTCAGGGTCCTCGCCCTCTACCCGGACGGCGAACTCCGGGATGAGCTCGTCCGTGCGGGCATCCCCGTCCGCTCCCTCGGGAAGAAAGGCCGCTGGGACGCCCTGCCCTTCCTGTTCCGGCTGGTCTCCGCCCTCCAGCAGGAGCCTCCCGAGGTTCTCTACTCCTTCCTCGGCGTCCCCAACATCCTCTCGGTGCTCCTGAAGGGGTTCTTCCCGGATCTCCAGGTGGTGTGGGGCGTCCGGGCCTCGGGCCTGGGCTCCTTCCGGCTCGACCGGCTGGGATCCGCGATCCAGACGCTCGAGGCCTGGCTGTCGCGGGGGGCGGACCTGATCCTTTCGAACTCTTTCGCCGGCGTGGACTACGCCTGCTCACGGGGGTTTCCAAGAAATAAGCTGACCGTCGTCCACAACGGCATCGATCTGGAAGCCTACCGGCCCGACCGGGGCCTCGGCCGCCGGCTCCGCGCGGAGTGGGGGATCGGCGACGATGAGAAGCTGATCGGGCTCGTCGCCCGGCTGGATCCGATGAAGGATCATGCGCTGTTCCTCGAATCGGCCGCGCGGTTCGCGCAGGGCCGCGCCGGCATCCGCTTCGTCTGCGCCGGCGGCGGCGATCCGGGATACGCCGCCTCGCTGGCCCGGAGCGCGGAGCGGCTGGGTCTCTCCGGGAAAATCGTGTGGGCCGGAGACCGCTCCGATATGTTAGAACTCTACAACGCCATGGATGTCCTCACGCTGTGCTCGGAGACGGAAGGCTTCCCCAACGCGCTCGCCGAGGGGATGGCCTGCGGCATCCCCTGCGTCGCCACCGATGTCGGGGATTGCGGGCGAATGATCGAGGGCATCGGCGTCCTGGCCGCGTCCCGCACGCCGCAGGCGCTCTGCGACGCCTGGGAGGAGATGCTGGTCAGGATCGCCGGCCGCGGCCCCGCGATCGGGGCGGAGGGGCGGGCGCGGATCGTCGAGCGCTACTCGATCGAGCGGCTCGTTTCGCGTACGACGAGCCTGATCGACGCCCTATGACCATCAACGTCCTTCACGTGATCTCCGGCCTCGGCACCGGCGGCGCCGAGATGATGCTCTTCAAGCTGCTGTCGCGGGCGCGCCCCGACGTCGTCCGGCCCCAGGTCCTGTCCCTGACGTCCATTGGACCCGTCGGCCGGAAGATCCGCGAGCTCGGCATCCCGGTGATCGCTTCCGAATTCAAGCCAGGCATCCCCAACCCGTTCCTGCTCTCGAAAGTGGCTCAGGCGGTCCGCGTCCTCAAGCCCGCCGTCATCCAATCCTGGATGTACCATGCGGACCTGATCGCAGGGCTGGCCGCCCGGATCGCCGGCCGCGTTCCCGTCGCCTGGGGCGTGCGCCACGGCCGGCCCGATCCCGAGACGGACAAGGCCGGCACCCTGGCGACCGTGAAGGCCTGCTCGCTTCTGTCCGGGCTGCTGCCGAAGCGGATCGTCTTCTGTTCCCAGGAAGCCCGCTCCCTCCACACCCGGCTGGGCTACGCGGCCGAGCGGAGCATCGTCATCCCGAACGGGTTCGACGTCAATCTCTACCGCCCCGACGAAGAGGCCCGGATCTCCGTCCGGCGCCAGCTGGGGATCCCCCTGGACACCGAGTTGGTCGGATGCATCGCCCGCTTCGATCCCACGAAGGATCACCTGACCCTGGTGCGCGCCGCCGCCCTGCTCCTGGCCCGGCGACCCGGCGTCCGCTTCGTGTTCTGCGGAACCGACGTCACCTGGGAGAACGGGAGGCTCGCAGGCTGGATCCGGGAGGCCGGCCTGGAATCCCGATTCAGCCTGCTCGGCCCGCGCGACGACGTCCCCCGGCTGGCCGCGGCCATGGATATCGTCGCCCTGACCTCGATCACCGAGGGATTTCCGAACGTCATCGGAGAGGCGATGGCGACGGGAGTGCCCTGCGTCGTGACCGAGACGGGCGACGCGCCGCTCCTGGTGGGCGAGACCGGCAAGATCGTTCCGCCCCGCCAGCCCGAGGCCCTCGCGCGCGCCCTGTCGGAACTGCTCGACTCGGGCCGTGAAGGACGCGGCCGGCTCGGGGCCTCCGCCCGCGAGCGCATCCGGCGGGAGTTCAGCATCGAATCCGTGAGCGCGCAGTACGAACAGCTG
>JACQFK010000654.1 GCA_016200125.1 Planctomycetota bacterium | reverse complement strand
GACATCCGCCTGGGCACCGAGCGGGCAGAAATTCTCGTGCATCGCATCGAGGTCCGCCCCTGGACGCCCCCCGTCGCGTTCGGCGGCCCTCCCTCGGGCGTCGAGACGGAAACCCTGCGGCCCGGCCTCCTCGGCGAATACCATGCCGGCATCGCCTTGTCGGATCCGCGGCGGCGGGTCGTGGACGGCGACCTCGTCTTCGAATGGACGGGCCCCGCCTGGGAAGGCGGTCCGGCGGACCAGTTCTCGATCCGCTGGACGGGCGGCGTGCGAGCGCCGGCCCGGGGCCGCTACCTGGTGGATGTTCAGAGCGACGACGGCGTCCGGGTCTCCGTCGGCGGACGGCTCGTGGTTTCGAACTGGACCGCTCATGCGCCGATGACCGACGCGGCCATCTGCGAGCTCGAGCCGGGCTACTTTCCGATCCAGGTCGACTACTACGAGCAGGGCGGAGGCGCCTATCTCCGGGTCTGCTGGTTCCGGGAGCACAAGGGACGGATGTGGCCCGTCGATCCGCCGCCCTATTTCCACCTCGCCATCTCCGAGCGGCCCAAGTAGCGGGAGATCGTCCCTCTTCGATTTTGCCCTTCCCACTCCGACCGCTTGAATCCAACCTCCACGCGAGGATACACTGGCGGACCGATGACGGGAGGACTCCGGATGAACGCCCTGGCCAGAACCCTGCTAGCGCTCACGCTCCTCTGCCCCGCGGCGCTCGCCTTCCCGCAGGGCAAGGAGCTCAAGCCGCCCACAGACGATCCGCCCGTCGGCAAGGGGAAGCTCTTCCTCGTCGAGGACTTCGAGGCCGCCAACGCGGGCGAGATCCCCGCGGGCTACACGAAGCAGGGGGCGGTCGCCGTCGTCGACGACGTCGCCCACAGCGGCAAGCACTCGCTGCGCATGGAGGCGGCGACCAACGGGCCGCGGCGGATCACGACGAAGCACGAAGCCCTCGCCGCCCTCGGCGGCCAGCACTGGGGCCGCCTCTACTTCAAGGTCCAGCTGCCGGCGCCGGAGTGCGACAAGGGCGTCATCCACTCCACGATCGTCTCCGGCAGCGCCGAGAGCCCCCAGCACAAGGACCCCATCGAAGTGCGCCCGCTGGACACCATTCTCGGGACCAAGGGGACCTTCGGCTACATCTACAACGTTCAGCCCAAGCAGCGCGCCGAGTTCGCCAAGGGCAGCGAGTCGAAGTTCAAGTACTCGGACGAGTGGACCCTCGCCGAGTGGTTCGTCGACCACGCGACCCAGACCTACCGGCTCTTCATCAACGCCAAGGAGGTCAAGGACGTTGCCTTCATGAAGGGCCCGGGCAACTTCGAGAAGTCCGAGATCCCGGAGGTTTTCGAGAGCATGTCCTTCGGCTGGTACAACTACCAGGGCGCCGGGAAGGGCTTCACCGCCTGGATCGACGACATCGCGCTCGCCAAGGACCGCATCGGCGCGCGCGGCGTCCTGCCGGCGAAGCCGAAGAAGTCCTGAGCGGCAGCGCTTCGCGCGCAGAATGCGGAGAAGCTTTTGGCGGGAGCCGCCGATCCCATGGGATCGAATTACTTCTCCTCAAACCCGCCGGCTTTGAAAAGTTCTTGTCCGTCGAGCTTGATCGAGATGTCATCAATCCAGATGGAGCCAATCTCTGATGCAAAATACATATCAAGTCTGATGTTTTCAGACTCCGCAGGACAGATGGTCTCGCCGGAAACCTTGGTCCAGACATAGGTGTCGGGCTGAATTGTCGCTCCAGATGTCCACAGCCCCCCGCCTGTCTTCGTGGAGAGCACAAAATTGACTGAATCCCCAGAGCTAGTAGTCCCATCCGACAGCACCCAGACGGAAACCGTCACTTTTTGTCCTGCCGCCATATGGAAAACGGGCGTCTGCACAATCACTTTGGACTTTGGCTGCTTCGTGGAAATCCGCATCGCAAGTCCACCCGAATGGACCTTCAGCGGTGAGACCTCGATGATGCTGTTCTTATCCCCGATGCCTCCCCACCCTGCGGGTCTTTCGGCAGAAAGCTTTCCCGGCACGGCTGGCAGGTAGAGCTTGGTCAGTCGCTCACGCATCTTTTCTCTGTCAATCCCTTTGGTCTGCGGCCACGCCTTGCCGTACCAGTACAACGCGCGCTCTTTCGCGGGAGGGTCCTTCTTGATCAAGGCGAACCAAGCCTCCGCAAGCGCACTCGGGTTTCCAGCCGCGGCATCGTCTTCCGCCAGCTTCTTGAGCGCCTCGTCCTTGCCTTTTGCGAGATCGGCCAATCCCAACTCCCAATCGCCCTTCACGAAGCAGAGGAAGCGGCCGCTCGTGGTGTAGTCCTCCGGCGTGGCTTCGTTACGAATGATGTTTCCGATCGCTTTGGACGCCTTCGCAAACTCTTTTCCCACGTCGGAGGCCTTCCGGGCCGACTCCTGAAACTGCTGACCGAGCGCCGCGTCCTTCAGGCTGGCCCGCGCGATCTTTTCCGCGTCTGCATACAGCTTCGCCGCGAGTTCGTACTTGTTGATTCCGAAGGCCTGCTCGCCCAGCCTCGCCAGATCGCTCGTGGCCGCCCGGAAGTCGCGCTCCGTCTTGGCCGTCTTCGCGAAGGCCATCACCTCTGCATGCTTGTCCTTGATGGCCTTCTCGTCTTGAAGGATGAGCGGGGCCAGCATAGCCAGGAGCAAGAGCAGCTTCATCGGGAGTTCTCCCACGCTTCTCAGACTGTTCCAATTTTACCCGCCTGACCGCAGTTCGGGGCTGACAAAGGGCGGCACCCAGCATCCGCGGCATCCTACCGGCCAAGCCGAAGAAATGAGCTAGATGCCCTCGAGCGTCGCCCGCTTGCCGGGTCTATCCAATATCGGGATCTGCAGCAGCCCGCCGGGCGCGGCGTACAGCTTGCCGAACTCCGCCACGATCCGCCGGCCGTCCACGATCAGCGTCAGCGAGGTCCGGACCTCCGTGTCGGTCTCTTTCAGGAGTTCGATGCTCGCGCCCGGAGGGATCGGCCCGAAGCGGAGTCCCAGCGGCTCCGAGTTCCCCTGGTCGCCCCATTCGTAGTCGACGCTTTCGACGACGACCGAACCGACCGGCTCCGCGCTGTCATTGACGAAGTAAAAGCGCCAGTGCTTGTCCCCCTCGGGCGGCTCGATGGGCGTCGCGGCGAGGATCATGAAGCCGGCTTTCCCGGGACCCGGTCGGGATAGACGAGAAGGACCTCGTCGCCCACCGCGTACACGTCGCAGGGCAGGCCGCCCCGGTCCTTCCGTTTCCAGAGCAGGCCGCCGAAGACGGCCGGGACCAGCGCGGGGATGAAGGGCAGCCAGTCGACCCAGCCCGCCTGCTTCTTGGGAACCTTGAACTGCTTCAGCATCAGGATGGCGGCGACCAGCACGCCGACCGCCAGGAGCATCAGCCCGAGAGCCGCCCATCCCGTCCGCGAGGCCCGGCGCAGAGGGGCCCCGCAGAGCGGCGCGTCAAACTGGACCCGGTCCCGGATCGCGGCGATCCCCTTCCCCAGCGCGTGGCCCTGGCTGCCCAGGTGCGCCAGGTCGCTCCCTGGATTCCCCGCGGGAACGTCCTCGAACCAGACCCGGCGCGCGCCCGCCGGGGGAGCCCCGCAGACCAGGCAAAAAGCGCGATCGTCGGGAAACCGAAGCGCGCG
>JACQFK010000653.1 GCA_016200125.1 Planctomycetota bacterium | reverse complement strand
GGACGGCGCTCGATCTGCCGCCGGGCGAGTACGAATACCGCCTGATCGTCGACGGCGTCTGGCGCGACCATCCCGGCGCCGCAAAGCGGGTGCCCAATCCGTTCGGGACGGAGAATTGCGTCCTGGTCGTGACCTGACGGGCGGCATCGAAGAGAGGGAGGCGGCCCGCGCGGAACGCCGCGCGCGGCCGAGTCCGGACCTGCGAACCGCGGAGGTGCTGTCGCATAGGCAGGTTCTTGCCGTGGTACCCGGCCCTTGAAGGCGGGAGCGGCGGCGCCTGCCGTGGTCGCGGGGGTGAAAAGGAAGACCCCCTCTTCCCGCCGGGGAAGAGGGGGTCCCCGGGTCGCTCGAGAGCGCTAGCGCGCGGGCTTCACGATGACCGTTCCGGTCATGCCCTTCTGCATCGTGCAGCGGTACTCGTAGCTGCCCTCCTTGGTGAAGGTGTGCTCGAAGGTGCCGCCGGGCTCGATCGGTCCCGAGTCGAAGAGCGGCTTCTCCTGGCCCTGGGCGCCGGGTAGGGCCGGCTTGACGCCGGCGGTGACGCTGTGTTCCTTCAGGGCGAGATTCTTCCAGAGCACTTTCTCGCCGACCGCCACTTCGATGCGATCGGGCGAGAAGCCCTTGTCCGTGATCTTCACGACGTGCTCCTCCCGGGAAGCGGCGGCCGCCGGCCCGAGCGCGAGCAGGCACGCGGCGATTCCAAGCAGCAGGGTCTTCATGGCTTCACCTCCTTATTCAAAACCGGATCTGGCGAAGGGCCCTTCGATTCGCGGCTATGTACGACGCCGGGCCGCGGAGGTTTCAGGGCCGGGTCATACGCCCTCCGCGATCTCGCGTTCCCTGAGCCGGTCCCGGATCTCCCGCCGGAGCTCCCGTTCGTTCCAGGGTTTCACCAGGAGCGTCATCAATCCTTCGGCCCGCGCCTCGAGCACGTCCTTCTCGTAGGGGAAGGCCGTCAGAAGGATGCGGGCGCTGCGAGGCGACGCGATCCGGGCCTTGCGGAGAAATTCCGTCCCGTCCATTTCCGGCATCCGCTGATCCGAAATGACCACCGCCACGTTCCTCGTCCGGAGCCAGTGGAGCGCCTTCTCCGGGTCGGTCGTCATCAGCAGATCGAAGGGTTCCGTCCTCATCATCCGCTCCAGCGCCAGCAGGATCTCGGGCTCATCGTCCGTGAACACGACCGCCTGCTTCCTCTCCATCGGCCGGGAAGCGCCGGCCTCGAATCGATCGCCGCTCATCCGTAGTCCTCCAATTCCTCTCACGTGCTCGTTCCTCCCGCGGCCCTCCCCGGCCTGCGGGCGCTCCGGACGAAACAGGGAGAGCCGTGGGGAAGGGGAGGGGCGGCCTGGTGGGTCGTCGACGCCTGAACGCAGGGTGCGGATGCAAAGGGGGAGAGCCTGCGCGACGCAGCCGGCCTTGAGGCGGCGTCCGGATCGGACAGGCTCAGCCTTCGCCGGCGGGTTTCAGTCTAGTGGGCGGCCGGGAACTGGCAAGAAATAATTTTTCGCGTGGTTCAATATTTGATGGAGAGGAGCGGGGCGGCGAGAAAATCCGTTCGGAGCTTTCCCGGGACCGGGTATACTGAGTCATGAGAGCCTGACGGTTGTTGGCGGAGTATTCAAACCTCGCTCCCGTTTCCAGGCCTCTCTAGACGCTCCCTTGCGCTCCGAGTCCCTCTTCCCGCCGCGGGACCCTCTCGAAATCCCGAATTGTAGTGCAGGAGGATCAGCCATGATGACTTCCGATTCGGCGACCACCCCTTCGCGGCCGCGCACGATCCAGAGAGTGGTCTGCGTGGATGACGAGCCCCTGATCCGGCGCGCCCTCCATCGGCTCCTCGGCCATGAGCCGTATGAGCTGTTCATCACGGGGACGCCGGGGCAGGCCCTCGAATACGTCCGGGATCACGAGGTCCAGCTCGTGGTCGCGGACCAGATCATGCCCGGTATCACCGGGATGGAGTTCCTCAAAATGGTCCGCGAGCTGTCGCCTGCCACCCGGGGAGTGATCCTCACCGGCTACCCCGCCAGCGTCCTGGAGGAAGCCGCTGCGGATGAGGAGATCCCTCCGCTGCTGGTGAAGCCGTGGGACGACGAGACCCTCCGCGAAGCCATTTCGGAGTTCCTCCGCCCCGCCGATGATCCGACCCCGGCGACGGACGCCAAGGCCGTCTCCGCACCGGCCGTCCGCTTCTCCACGCTGCTCGTCCCGCTCGACGGAACCGGCGCTTCCGAGACCGCGCTCGCCGCGGCCGTTCCGCTGGTGTCGTTTCTCCCCGATCCGAAGATCGTGCTCATCCGCGCGATCGGCGACGACAGCTCCCAGTCCGCCGCCGGCGAATCCATGTCGCAGATCCGGCAGGGCCTGATCGCGCAGGGACTATGGTCGATCTTCTGGGTCCGGATGGGCGAGCCCGCCGAGCAGATCCTGGAATGCGCCCGATCCTGCAAAGCGGACCTGATCGTGATGGCCACGCACGGAAAGAGAAGAATATCCTCCTTCTTCAGGGGCAGCATCACCGAACAGGTCCTCCGGGGGGCGGACGTTCCGGTCCTGGTGTGCCGGCCCGGGATGAACTTCCTGTCCTGGAGCCGCATCCTCGTGCCGCTGGACGGCAGCCCCGCATCCGAGAGCATCCTGCCTACCGCGGCGGCGCTGGCCCGGTCCGTGGAAGCCTCCCTCTGCCTCGTCCACGTCGCCGCTCCGGGGATCTGGACCTCCGGAATCGATCTCATGCCCGGGACGGTCATACCGATCCTGAGGGACCCCGGCGGGTACTTGAACCGGGTCGCCTCGGCGCTCCGGTCGGACGGATTCGAAGTAGAGACCGCCGTGCTGGACGGCTCGCCGGCGCGGGAGCTCTGCCGCTTCGCCGAGGGCAGGGCCGACCTCCTCTGCATGGCCGGACGGGTCCGCTGGGGGCTGGGGAGGCTCCTGGGCGGCAGCGTGACCGGAGACCTGCTGTCGTCCGCGCCCTGTCCCGTCCTGGTTCGCAGCCTCCGTCCCGCTCATCGGAGCGCGTCGTAGAGCTCGACGAAGCGGTGGGGCCGGACGAGCGGCGTCTTCAGATTCCATTTCCGGGCGATCGAGGGCGCCCAGGCCCGGGGGATCGAGACCATCGGCACGACGCTGATCTGCCGGCCGGTCCGCGCCAGGTCCCGGACCAGGTTGATGCCGTCGTCGTCCGCGTGCGTCAGCTCCAGGAGCACCACGTCGAATGAGTGCTGGTCCAGCGCGACGCGCGCCTCGGCCGGATTCGCGACCGCGCGGCAGGGATGGCCCAGACCCTCGAGGAGAACCT
>JACQFK010000645.1 GCA_016200125.1 Planctomycetota bacterium | reverse complement strand
GGCGTCATGCCCTGGAAGGTGACGAGCAGCGGGAGGAAGGCGCCGACGCCCGCGAAGATCCAGCCGGTCCAGCGGAGCCCCCGCTGCGCGCGCGGCGGAATGCGATCCAGGCGGCGGACCGCCGACGCGATCGCCGCGGGGAGGACGACCAGGAGGGGCCAGGCCGCGAAGGCGAGCGCGAAGGCCGCAATCGACACGGCCGCCCAGGCGACCAGCGCGGCGTGGGCGAGGGTCAGCGGGCGTCGCGACATCTCAGGCGCCCCCCTTCAGGGCCCGCTCGACGTCCGCCGGCGACATCTGGCTGATCTCGCCGATCTCCTCCGCCGCGGCCCGCCAGTCCTCACGCGTCGGGCCGTCGTGGACGACGATCGCCCGGACGGCCGACCCCGCGGCCCGCACCCGCTGGAGAAACTCGCGGCGCGCGGGATCCCAGTCCTGCAGGATCGCCACCACGGTCGAGACCTGCGCGAGGCGGTCGAAGAGCGCCGGCCCGATGGTCTGGAAGGGCGGCTCGGGACAGGGCTCCAGGCAGGCGAGCACGTCGAGAATGTTCTCCAGGTAGGCCAGGCTGCGTCCGGCGCTCACCTGGTAGATGTCCGGACCCGCGGCCAGGATGTCGACGATGTACTCGCTCCGGCTGAAGAAGTCGGCGATCGAGGCGACCATCGAGATCGAGGCTTCGAAGCCCTCGGAGGCGGTCTTCCCCGGAAGGAAGGTGTCGAGGATGATCGCGATGTGGCAGAAGTACTCCTCCTGGTACTCCTTGACCACCGGGCGTCCGCGGCGCGCCCAGGAGCGCCAGTGGATCGCGCGGATCGGGTCGCCTTCGCGGTAGTCGCGCGTACCGGTGAACTCGACGGAGTCGCCGGTGTTCGACGACAGCGGGATGCCGCCGGGTTGGTGGCGCCGGCCGAGTGGAATGTCGAAGCGCTCCATCGTGAAGAAGCGCGGATAGACGAGCAGGACCAGGTCGGGCTGAGCGACGAAGCGCGTCCCGACGAGCCCCAGCGGATCGGTGCGCCGGGCGCGCGGACCCCGCAGCTCGTAGCGGCCGCGCCGCGAGGGCTCGAGGACGACGGTCGTATAGCCGGTTTTCCCCGATCCCACGGCGACGGGAATTTCGTCCGGCCGGAAGGCGACTCCCGGCGTGGGCGGGAGCGAAAGGGACAGATCGGAGTAGGCCCTTCCCTCGAGCCCCTCGAGCCCGATCTGGAAGGGGACCGGGCTGCCCGCCGTCGCGCGCGTGGGCGGACCGCCGCTGAAGCGCAGGCGGGGCCGGGGGCGCTCCGCGAAGGCCGCGGCCGCGAGCAGGAGGCCGAGCGCGGCGGCGAAGAGCACGTAGATCCGCGTGGCCAGCGTGTCGAGGCCCATCGCGGCCAGGACCACGAGCGCCCAGAGGAGATAGCGGCCGCGCGCCGTGAGCCGGTCCTGGTAGGTCCGGACCACCGCGCCGACCAGCGGAATCCTGCGCGGGTCGATGGAGCGCCGCAGGCCATTCAGATCCCGACGGGAGTCGAGTCCAGGATTTCCCGTACGATGTCCTCTTTCTTCACGCCCGAGTACTTGGCCTTCGTGTCGAGCGAGAGCCGGTGCGCCAGCGCGTGGGTCGCCTCGGCCTTCACGTCCTCGGGAATCGCGTAGTCGCGCCCCTCCCGGTAGGCCCTCGCCTGGATGATGCGGAAGAGGCTCAGCATCCCGCGGGTCGAGCATCCCATCTTGAGCGACGGATGCTTCCGCGAGGCGTCGGCCAGGCGGATGAGGTACTGGCCGAGATTCCGGTCGACGCGGATGGCGCGCGCCTCCGCCTGAAGTTCGAGGATCGCCGGGCCGTCAAGCACGGGCTTCACGTCGTCGATGGGATGGTGGTGGAACTGGCTGTAGAGGACGTCAACCTCGTGCTCGGGCGCGGGATGGCCGAGGCTGATCCGCATGCCGAAACGGTCGAGCTGGGCCTCCGGCAGCGGATAGGTGCCGTGGAACTCGATCGGGTTCTGGGTCGCGATCACGAGGAAGGGCGCGGGCAGCGCGTGGGTGACGCCTTCGATGGAGACCTGGCGCTCACTCATCGCCTCGAGCAGAGCCGACTGCGTGCGCGGCGAGGCGCGGTTGATCTCGTCGGCGAGCAGGACGTTGGTGAAGATGGGGCCCTGCTTGAAGCTGAAGCTTCCGTCCTTCGGGCTGTAGATCGACGAGCCCAGGATGTCGGTCGGGAGCAGGTCGGGCGTGAACTGGGCGCGCTTGAACTCGCCGGCGATCGACTTCGCGAGCGCCTTGGCGAGCGTGGTCTTCCCCACCCCGGGGACGTCCTCCATCAGCAGGTGGCTGCCGCTGACGAGCGCGACGAGCAGCCGGTCGATCACGTCGGGCTTGCCGAGGATGACCTTGCCGAGCTGCTCCTGGAGCTGAACCAGTTTCTCCCGGCCCTTCGCGCTCACGCGTCCGAGCATCCCATTTCGTCCGGAAGCCGTCAAGCGACGGCCTCCGGCCGGGAGAAACCCGCGGGCCCGCGGGAATTTCCCCGGCGCCTTGCGGCGGATTCCTCCGGGTGGAACAATGGCCCGACGCTTGCTTTGAACCTGCTTCGCTGACGCCCTGATGCGACTCCGCGACCTCTGTCTGACGGGGATCCTGCTGTCCGGCTGCGGGCCGGTGAAGGAGCCCCTGCGCCCGGAGCTCCGCTCCCGCTGGATGGAGGTCGTCGTGGAGCCCGCCGCGGGACGCGCCGAGGATCTGCTCGCGCTGGGCGAGCGGCTCTACGGCTGGAACTGCCTCCCCTGCCACGGCCCCGACGGAAAAGGGGACGGCCCGGTCGCCGACCGACTGGCGCTCCGCCCGCGCGACTTCACCCGCGGCTGGTTCAAGTTCAAGACCTCTGGCCCCGACGAGATGCCCTTCGACGAGGACCTCTACCGCACGATCAGCGTGGGCGTTCCCTCGTCGGGCATGCCCTCCTTCGCCGTCCCGCTGCTGCCCGAAGACCGCTGGGCCCTCATCGCCTACGTCAAGTCGCTCTCCCTGCCCCCGGCCGGCGCGGGACGCAACCACTTCGAAGCGTCGCCGCCGCGCCGCCTGCTTCCTTCTCCGCCGCCCCGCGCGGGGGACGCGGGCCGCGGCGCCCGCCTGTTCCGCGAAGGCGTGCAGTGCGCCCGCTGCCACGGCGACGACGGCCGCGGCGCCGGACCCGCCGCCGCGGAGCTGGTCGATTCCGTCGGCCGGCCCGTGGCGATGCCGGACCTGACGCGCGGGGAGGCGATCTTCAAGACGGGGAACCGGGCGGAGGACGTCTTCCGCATCCTCGCGACCGGCATGGCGGGAACGCCGATGCCCTCCTTTGCGTCCGTCCCCGCGAAGGACCTCTGGGACCTCTCCGCCTTCGTGACCTCGCTCTACGAGCCCATCGCGCCCGGCGAGCGGACCTACCTGACGAGCGGCTGCATCGGATGCCACACCTTCGGCAAAGGCCGGCTGATCGGCCCGGACCTCGCGGGCGTGACGAAGCGCCGGCCCCGCGCCTGGCTGAGCGGATGGATCAAGGACCCGGCGGAGATGATCTCGCGGGATCCGGAGGCGCGGAAGCTCTACGAGGAGTTCAAGTCGCCGATGCCCACGCTGCGTCTCTCGGACCGCGAGGTCGAGGATCTGATCGACTACCTCTCCAGGCTAGACGCCTGCGGCGGAAAGTAATCGCGGCGCCACATCGGAGCGTCCCGGGCTTTGTAACAGGGGTAGGAGAACCGACATGAAGAATCCCAGTCGACGTGACTTCCTCGGCATGGCCGCCGCTTCGGGGATCTCCCTCGCCGCCGGCCGGCGCGACGCGCTGGCGAAGAGCCCCAACGAGAAGCTCGTCGTGGCCATCATGGGCGTGTCGCGGTCCAACTACGGGAAGGCCACGACCCTCAAGAACCGCGGCCGCGGCGCCGCGCTGGCGATGAACTTCTCGGCGCTGCCGGGCGCGGAGATCGCCTACCTCTGCGACGTCGACCAGCGCCACCTCGACGCCACCATGGCCGAGGTCGCGCCCAAGCAGGCGAAGGTTCCCAAGGCCGTGAAGGACTTCCGCAGGATCCTGGACGACAAGTCCGTCGACGCGCTCGTCGTCGCGACGCCCGACCACTGGCACGCGCCGGCCGCCATCCTCGCCTGCGACGCCGGAAAGCACGTCTACGTCGA
Organism: Planctomycetota bacterium; assembly: GCA_016200125.1. Next base: position 221 of record JACQFK010000645.1, on the reverse strand, counting down.
GAAGCCCTGCTGCCACAACCCGCGCGAGGGCGAGATGCTCGTCGCCGCCGCGCGGAAGCACAACCGCGTGGTCCAGCACGGCACCCAGCGCCGCAGCATCCCCAGCCACATCGATGCGGTCGACGCGCTCCGCAATGGCGCCATCTGCCGGGTCCTCACCGCCCGCTGCTACTATCTCTTCAACGACCGGCCGACCATCGGGCGCGGCAAGCCCGCTCCCG
>JACQFK010000649.1 GCA_016200125.1 Planctomycetota bacterium | reverse complement strand
CGGATGAAGCGGACGCCCTGCGTCGCGCGGCCCATCGAGCGGATGTCCTTCACGGCGATGCGGACCACGATGCCGCCCTCGGAGATCATGATGAGGTCGTCGTCGTCGGTCACCGCGAGCATGCCGACCACCTTGCCGTTGCGGTCGGAGGTGCGGATGTTGATGACGCCCTTGCCGCCGCGCGACTGGAGGCGGTACTCCTCGACCTCGGAGCGCTTGCCGTAGCCGTTCTCGCAGCCGGTGAGGATCGTGACCCCGGGCGTGAGGACGATCATGTCGACGACGCGGTCGCCCTCCTCGAGGTCGATGCCGTAGACGCCGACGGTGGCGCGGCCCATGGGGCGCATGTCGCCGTCCTTGAAGCGGATCGACATGCCGTCCGCGGTGCCGAGCACCACCTCGCTCTCGCCGGTGGTGATCGCGACGCCGATGAGCTTGTCGCCCTCCTCGAGCTTGATCGCGATGATGCCGCTCGGGCGCGGGTTGCCGTACTCGGCGAGCTCGGTCTTCTTCACGAGCCCGCGCTCGGTCGCCATCACGAGGAAGCCCTTCTCGAAGCTCTTCGCGGCCACGGTCGCGGCGATGCGGTCGTTCTCCTTCAGGCCGAGGATCGCGGAGATCGGCTTGCCGCGCGCGGTGCGCTCCAGGGCCGGGAGGTCGTAGACCTTCTGCCAGCGGACCTTGCCGTCCTGGGTGAAGAACATGAGGTAGTCGTGCGTCGACGCGATGAAGATCTGCTCGATGAAGTCCTTCTCCTTCACGTCGGCGCCGATGAGCCCCTTGCCGCCGCGCTTCTGCTTGCGGTAGCTCGTCATCGGCACGCGCTTGATGTAGCCCTGGTGGGAGAGGACGACGACGACGTCCTCCTCCTGGATCAGCTCCTCGCGGTCGAAGGCCTCGAGCTCCGTCGCGCTGATCTCGGTGCGGCGCTTGTCGGAGGACTTCTTCAGCTCGAAGAGGTCCTCGCGGATGATGTCGTAGACGAGGTTGACGTCGGCGAGGATCGCCTTGTACTCGGCGATCCGCTCGCGCAGCTCGGCCAGGTCCTTGATCAGCTTCTCTCGCTCCAGGCCGGTGAGCTTGGACAGTGTCATCCGGAGGATCGCGTCGGCCTGGAGGATCGTGAAGCCGAACTCCTCGACCAGCCCCTTCTGGGCGACCGCGGGCGAGGCCGACTTCTTGATGAGCGCGATGATCTCGTCGATGATATCGAGCGCCTTGACGAGGCCCTCGAGGATGTGGGCGTCCTTCTCCGCCTGCTCGAGAAGGAAGCGGGTGCGGCGCCGGATCACGTCCTTGCGGTGCTCGAGGTAGTGGTGCAGGATCTGCTTGAGCGAGAGCGTCTGGGGCCGCCCGCTGACCAGGGCGATCATGATGATCGAGAAGGTCTCCTGCAGCGGGGTCATCGCGTAGATCTGGTTCAGGATGACGTCGACGTCCTCGCCCTTGCGGATCTCGATCTCGATCCGCATGCCCTCGCGGCTCGAGAGGTCGCGCACGTCGCTGATGCCGCCGATCGCGTCCTCCTTGACCAGCTCGGCGATGCGCTCGATGAGGTTCGTCTTGTTCAGGTTGTAGGGGATCTGGTTGATGACGATGGTCTTCCTGCCGTTCTTCGCCTCCTCGATCTCGACGCGGCCGCGGACGGTGATGTGGCCGCGGCCGGTCTCGTAGGCGCCGCGCAGGCCCGCCGTGCCGTGGATGATCCCCCCCGTCGGGAAGTCGGGGCCCGGGATGAACTTCATGAGATCCACCACCGAGCAGTCGGGGTTCGCGATCAGGTGGACGAGCGCGTCGCACACTTCGGCGAGGTTGTGGGGCGGGATCGAGGTCGCCATGCCGACGGCGATGCCGACGCCGCCGTTGCAGATCAGGTTGGGGAACTTCGAGGGAAGGACGACGGGCTCCTCGAGCCGTTCGTCGTAGTTGGGGACGAAGTCGACGGTCGCCTTGTCCATGTCCTCGAGCATGGAGGTGGCATGCTGGGTCATGGTGGCTTCGGTGTATCGCATGGCGGCCGGGGGATCGCCGTCGATCGATCCGAAATTCCCCTGGCCGTGCACCAGCATGTAGCGCGTCGCGAAGTCCTGCGCGAGGCGCACGAGGGTGGGATAGACGACCGACTCGCCGTGCGGATGGTAGTTGCCCGAGGTGTCGCCGCAGATCTTGGCGCACTTGCGGGGCTTCGCGCGGGGTCCGAGGCCGAGGTCGTTCATCGCGACCAGGATGCGGCGCTGCGAGGGTTTGAGTCCGTCGCGCACGTCCGGCAGGGCGCGCGAGACGATGACGCTCATCGCGTAGTTGAGGTAGGAATCCTTCATTTCCTCCTCGACCAGCGTCGGCAGGGTGTGGCCGCCGGGGGGCGGCGGAGGGGTTTTGGGCTCCTCTTTCTTGGGGTCTTTGGGGTCCGGCATGAGGCGCTCATTATACCCATGAGCGGTGCCCACGCAAGGATTCAAGGGGCTTTATTTTTGTGTATCTAGCTGGGCCTCAGGTATTTACATATCCCATTCAGTTCAAACCCCCATTTGACCGAAGCATTCTATTGTCGCAAAACAATCCGATTGTTGTGCGGCAAAGGGAGGTCAGCTGGGGATGAAAACGGCCGTCGGACTCTCGGGAATGGCAGTGCTTCTGGGCGCGATCGCGCTCCT
>JACQFK010000019.1 GCA_016200125.1 Planctomycetota bacterium | reverse complement strand
TTCTCCACCTGCTCGGGCGCCATGTAGTGGGGCGTACCCATCACGGCGTTCGTCTGCGTCAGCCTCGGCGCCCCGATGCCGATCACCATGGCCAGGCCGAAGTCCGCGATCTTCACCTGGCCGTTCGTGTCGATCAGGATGTTCTCGGGCTTGATGTCGCGGTGGACCACGCCCTGCCCGTGCGCGTACTCCAGCGCGTCGCAGAGCTGCGGGACGATCCGCAGCGCCTCCTCGGGCGGCAGCCGCCGCTCGGCCAGCAGCCGGCGCAGGCTCAGGCCCTCGACGAACTCCATCACGAGATACGGCGTTCCTCCCTCCACGCCGCAGTCGTGGACGGCGACGATGTTCGGATGGCTGAGGCGCGCCAGCGCCTTCGCCTCGCGCTCGAAGCGGCCGACCAAGTCCGGATCGGAGGACAGCCTCGGGGAGAGGACCTTGAGCGCGACGGCGCGGTCGAGCCCGGTCTGCCGGGCGCGGTAGACCACGCCCATGCCGCCGCGGCCGACCGTCTCGACGATCTCGTAGCGGCCGAACGTCGAGCCCGGCTTGAGCGCGGCATCGGCGCCGGCGGGCAGCTCGGCGAATCCGGCGACGCAGGCGGGGCACATGCCCCCGAACTGCGCCACCACGTGGGCCGGGAACTGCTCGGAGCACTGCAGGCAGCGGACGGCGGTTTCCATGGGGTCCTCCTCTGCCTCCTCGTGGTAAGGATGGAGAGGGTTCATTAGGATTTTCTTCCCAGGGCGCGCAGAAGTTCCGAAACCTCCTCGCCGGGATCGCCGTCCACGGTGTCCCGGACCCGCGCGACGATGAGCTCCCCCAGCCTCACGCGGGCCTTGTGAAGCAGGTTCGTGAACTCGAACTCCGAGAGGCCCAGCTTGGCCGCGCTCTCGCGGTAGGTCGGACGATGCTCCCCCGCGGACAGGTGGGCCCGGATCGGCTCGAAGCGGCCGCCGAGCTCGGCGCCCAGATCAGCCAGCGCGCCCTGCAGGACGGAGATCGCCCAGGCCCGCGTGTAGAGGCTCTCCGCCGTCTCCGCCAGCGCGGGGGCGTACTGCGTCTCCGCCTCCTGAAAGTCGAGGGACAGCGGCGCGCTCGTCCCGCCCCGCTTCTCCGCGGTCGCGACGCGGTACTCGTTCGCGAGGAAATGCTCCATCGACGCGAGCAGGAAGCCGCGGAAGCGGCCGCGCCCCTGCTCCACTCGGTCCATCAGCCTCCGCTCGAGGAGGTGGGAGAAGAAGGCCTGGGTCAGGTCCTTCGCGGCCTCGACGTCGCGCCCCTTGCGCCGGAGATAGAAGTAGAGCGGCTTCCAGCTGCGTTCGATCAGCCGCCCGAGGGCCGCGCCGTCGTCCTTCGCGCGAAGGACCGTCGACCACACGGTCTCCGGGAAGGCGGCGCGGGCGCCTCCCATCGAAGTTTCCTCTGCCACGCGTCAATGATACCCGGGGTTACAAGTATGGATGCACGTTCTCCTCCCGTTCGCTTTCCTCCTGGCTCAGGGACAGGCGGACGCAGGTCCGCACGCGGCCGCGATCCGGAACCTGGGCGACAACAGCTGGATCGAGCTGGGAGCGCCGGCCCCCGACCCGAAGTGGGGACGCGCGCCCGGGCGAAGCTGGCACTGCACGATGCCCTTCGACCCCGTCGCCCGCGGCGCCTATCTCTACGGAGAGGGCGTGCACGGCCACGTCAAGCCGGACGGCCGCTACATGGACGACTGCTGGTTCTACGACCTGAACGCCCATCGCTGGACCTGCATCTACCCCGGAACGGACGTGAAAGACCCGGGCCTCAAGCCCGACGCCGACGGCTTTCCCGTGGACAAAGAAGGGCGGCGGACGCCCGTGTCCCTCTGCGTGCATGCCTACGACCTGCTGGGCTTCGACAGCGACCTCCGCAGGCTCATGATCATGGGCGTCCACGAGGTCCACTTCGCGCCCAAGACGCTCAAGGAGCTGCTTCCCGCGACCGGCAAGGTCCCGCCCAGCAGTCCCTGGTTCTACGATCCGAAGTCGGGAGCCTGGGACGTGCGCAAGGTCGACGGCCCCTCCCCCGAGAAGGCGGAAGGGACGCTTCTCTATCTCCCCGGCCTGAAGAAGACGTTTTATCGATCGGGCAAGAGCGAGTTCGTCTGGTTCTACGATGCGGCGCAGAACACCTGGACCCGCGTAACCCCGAAAGGGCCGAAGACGCCCTTCGGCATCGACCCGACCGCCTGCCATGACCCCAAGCGCGAACGGATCTATCTTGACGGCGGGAGCTATCCGTCGGTCGAGGAGGGAAAGAACGCGCTCTGGATCTACGATTTGAAGGAGAACGCCTGGATCGACCCTCAGCCGAAAGGGACGCCGCTCAGCCACTTCGCGACGACGTACGCGACGATGAGGTACGACCCGGTGGCGGACGTCGTACTCATCGCCGCTCACGGGGAGAAGAACCGGGGGATCCGCGTTTACGATCCGTCGACCAACGCCTGGAAGGAGGAGCCTCTGCCCTTCCCCGAAGGCTTCCCGAAAAAGCTCTGTGTCAACGGCTTCTATGATCCCGACTGGAACGTCTACGTGTTCCACGTCGCGGGGGACAGCCGGCCGGACGGCAAGATCTGGGCGTACCGCTACAAACGCGTCGCGCCGCGCTGAGAGCTACTTGGCGCGGATTCCGTATTGGAGATGCGGCTCGCCGCGGAAATGGGCCCCCAGGTCCGGAGCCGTTCCCGCAAACCCGTCGCTGAAATTCGGGATGACTTCCCCCTTGGCCGCGCCGGGGCTGCCCGGCGCCAGCCGGAAGCTCCCCTTGCCGGTGGCGGCATCGAAGCCCGATCCCTCGGCGTAGACCGGCTCGCCGCGGACCCCGTGTGCCTCGACTCCCTCGGGAATCCGGCCGTTGAAAAGATCGTAGTCGTAGCTGTTGTCGACGTTCAGGGGGTTGTTGCTCAGGCTGAAATTCCGGGCCTCGCGCACGTGAAGGATGTTGTTCCGGGAGACGACGTGCTTGACGATGCGCGCGCCGCCCAGGCCTCCGGTGGGCAGCCATTCGTCGGATCGATAGACGGTGTTGTGGAAGATGTACATATGCCCGGTCATCCACTTCTCGCCGTCCGCATAGCCCATCTTGATGAAATTCCCGCCCGCGCCCTCGGGCTGCATCTGGCTTCGCGCCACCACGTTGCGCCAGAGGTAGAGCGGCCCGATGGAGGTCGCCGCGTTCCCGATCCCCATCATGGTCTGGAAGATGTAGTTGTTCCACACGCGGGTGTTCCGGTTGCCGCCCTCCACTTCGAGGCCGTCGTCCCAGCAGTGGCTCACGACGTTGCCGTAGATGTCGGAGTCCGGCCCGGGCGAGCCCCGGAAGCTCCCGTTGCTCCCGCCGCCGATAATGTCGTTGAACATGTGCTCCAGGTCGGAGCGGCACTCGTTGTAGCGGAGGACGTGGTTCCCGGCGGTGTTGAAGAGGCTGATCGCCTGCGGGCCGCCGGGATGCGTCGGCCGCTTCGGCTCGAACCAGTTGTTCGAATCGGTGGCCGGATGATGCAGCCGGCAGCGCTGGACGACGAGCTGCTTCAGCGTCGCGCTGCGCGAGTAGACCGCCGACTCGTAGTCGACCCCGAAGCCCGTCTTGGGATTCAGGCGGCCCCAGTCGGAGACGTCGCAGTCCTCGATCACGATGTTCCGCCCGCCGAGGATCACGACGGCGCCCGTGGGCTTGGTGCTGGGGTTGGCGGCGGATCCTGCGCCCTTCAAAGTGAATCCGCGCACGATCACGTAGGAGGCGTCGATCGTGATGCAGGAGTCGTGCTGGTGGCGGACGTCGATCGTCGCGCCGCGGCCGTCGTAGATCCGGTAGGCGCCCGGTTTGCCCGACTCGGAAATCACGAGAGGCTTGTCGCCGTCGCTCACGCGGACGACCTCTCCGACCGGAAAATCTTCGCTCCAGGTCGCGGCCGTGAACGTCGTCGTCGTCGACGTGCCAGCCAGGCTCAGCTGGACCTCGTAGGAGGTCGCGGGGGGAAGCTCGACGATGCTCCCTCTATAGTCGGCGAGGGCTTCGTCCGTGCCCGGAATCGGGTTGTAGCGCATCGCCAGCGCTTCCTTCCAGTCGGACCCGCCCGACTTGCGGTAGCGCACCGTCACCGCCTTGTCCGCGGCGGCGCCCGGCGGGGACCAGTAGAGGCCGAGGCAGTGGAAGGTCGGGATGGCAAAGCCGCGCACGGGGTCGTCCTGGAAAGCGGGCGCGGGCAGGAGGAGGACGAGCAGCGCGAGCGGCTTCACACCTCTTAAACCCGACGACGCCGCCGCGGGTTTCCGGGATTTCCGCTATTTGCCCAGCGCGTGCTCCGCGAGGCGGTTCAGGTACTCGTGCTTGACCGCGTTCGCGGCGCGGAGCTCCGGGTGGACCGGCTTCCCCTTCTCGCCCAGCGCGTCCACCACGGCCGCGGCCTGGACGCGGACCCATTCGTTCTCGTGCTTGAGCCCGCGCGCCAGCGCCGGCAGCGCGTCGTCGAGCCGGCCCAGCCGCGAGAGCGCGTCGGCCGCCGCGATCTGGACGGTGGGCGACGCGTCGCCCAGCGCCTTCACGAGCCGCTCCTCCGCGGGCTTCGCCTTCTCCCCCAGCACCCGGCAGCCGATCGCGCCCCAGTAGCGGATCGCGCTCTCCGGATCGTCGAGGAACTTGAAGCAGGCGGGGTCCCCGCGCGTCGCCGCTTCCGCCGCGTCGAGGATCCGCTCCAGGGGATAGGCCGCCGGATCCTTGCGCACCGCCTCGTGCGGCGCCGTCGCGCCGAAGCGCGTCCGCAGTTCCGCCTCCGGAAGGAAGCCCAGGTCGCGGATCTCCAGGATCCAGCGGCGCAACTCGGCGCGCAGGCGCTCCAGGGTCTCGCGATGGGCCGGGTCCTCCGCGAGGTTGCGGATCTCCCAGGGGTCGGCCTTCGTGTCGTAGAGCTCCTCCGCGGGCTTCGTGCGGAAGAAGCGGTCCTGCACCTCGTCGAGCTTCCCCTCGTCGTGGAGCCGCTGCCAGACCTTCATGGTGGGCATCTCGTACATGTAGCCGATGAACTGCGCCCAGACCATGTCGGGACGGTAGTTGCGGATGTACTTCCAGCGCGCGTCGCGCACGCAGCGCAGCAGGTCGCTCCGCTCGTCCATGCGGTCGCGGAACCCGTGGATGTACTCGCGCGGCGGCGCCGCCGCTTCGCCCAGGAACGGTTTGCCCTGCATGTGCGCCGGCGCCTTCACGCCCGCGAGACTCAACACGGTGGGTCCGTAGTCGACGAAGCTGATCAGCCGGTCGGTCGTCGATCCCGGCGCCGAGGGCGCCAGGTGCTTCCACTTCTCCGGGAAGCGGATGATCATCGGCACCTTGAGGCTCGAATCGTAGAGCCAGCGCTTGCTCCGCGGCATCCCCGCGCCGTGGTCGGAGAAGTAGAAGACGATCGTGTCGTCGGCCAGCCCGTCCTCCTCGAGCTGCTTGAGGTAGGCGCCGACCTCCTTGTCCATCACCGTGATCATGTCGGCGTAGCGGGCCCAGTCGCGCCGGACTTCGGGCGTGTCGGGATGATAGGGCGGGATCGACGCCTTCGCCGGATCGTGGCGCTCCTGCGGGGTGAAATCGGCCGTCCGCTTCTGGTGCTGCGCCTCGGGGATGCGGATCTGCGACTCGTGGGAGGTCAGGATGTTGAACACGGAGAAGAAGCGCTGGCCCGGCTTGCGGCCGCGCCAGTGGGCCTTCTTGCTCGACTCGTCCCAGGCGCCCTTCGGCGCCGGGAAGTTGTAATCGGTCTTCTCGTTGTTCGAGCAGTACCAGCCCGCGTCGCGGAGGTACTCCGGGAAGCAGCGGAGGTAGTCGGGGCGCGGCCCGTTGCAGCGCATGTGCTGCGTCCCCGCCGAGGGCGCGAAGGTCCCGAGGATCAGCGTGGAACGCGAGGGCGCGCAGACGCCGATCGGCGCGAAGGCGTTCAGGTAGCGCACGCCCTGGGTCGCGAGCCGGTCGAGGTTCGGCGTCACCGCGTAGGAGTCGCCGAAGCAGCCGACGTTCAGGCTGATGTCCTCGCAGGTGATCCAGAGGATGTTCGGGCGGGCGGCTTCCTGGGACACGGCCCCCAGCAGCAGAAGCAGCGCGGGCAGGAGACGGCGCATGGAAAGACCCTCCCGGAGATGGAGGTTCAACACGCGGAGGGGGCGGCGAGTGGCGGGCTACGGAACGATCGTCGCCTTTTTCACGTAGTCGAGTTCCTTGAACTCGCGATTCAGGTAGTCGTTGCCTTCCGCCGTGATCTGGCCCTGCGACGGCCCGCGGCCGCGCGGAGCGCCCTCGCCGTATTCCTTGTAGAGCGAGTCGACGACCTCCATGCCCTCGGTGATCTTGCCGAAGGGGGCGAAGCCCATGCCGTCGAGGTTGGCGTTGTCCTTGAAGTTGATGAAGACCTGCGTGGTCCGCGAGTTGGCGCCGCTGGTGGCGAAGGTGATCATCCCGCGCCCGTTGCTCTGGGTGACCGGGTCGTCCTGGAACTTGGCGTTCTTCCACGCGGCCGTGACCTGCGGCTCGCCGTTCATGCCGAACTGGGCCATGAAGTTCGAGATGACCCGGAAGAAGCGGACGTCGTCGTAGAAGCCGCCCTTCACGAGGTTGTAGAAGCGGTCGGCGCCGCGCGGCGCCCACTCGCGCGTGACGCTCACCGTGAAGTCGCCCTTGCTCGTCGTGAACTTCGCCTTGTACTGGGCGGGGGCCGTCTGGTTCCACTCGGGCAGCGAGGGATCGAGCAGGTTCCTGGGAATGTCCCGCTTGGGGGCCTTGTCCGGCTCCGGAGCCGGGGGCGGCGCCGGGGGAGGAGGAGGCGGCGGAGTCTCCATCCGCTTCTCGGGCGCCTTGGCGATGGGCAGATCGGGGGCCTTCTTCCGCTTCGGCGGCTCCGGCTCTTCGGAGCAGGCGGCAAAGGACAGGAGCAGGGTCGCGATCATCGTTTTCCGCATGGCGGTATTTTATCGGGGACGCTCCCCGATGGAATCATTATTTGAACCGGGGCCGTAAGGCTATACAGGAACAGGGAGAATCCGATGAAACGACTTCTGGCCTCGTCGCTCCTGCTCGGCGCCCTTTCGTGCGCCTCGCCGGGGTCGTCCCAGGGCGAGTTCACCCCGACGGCCCAGGAACGCTTCGTGCCCGCGGGCTCGACGCTGGAGCCGCTCCTG
>JACQFK010000630.1 GCA_016200125.1 Planctomycetota bacterium | reverse complement strand
GTCGCGGCCACGTACAGGTTGTCCTCGGCCGGCCGGATCGCGAAGCTGACGAAGGGATACTGCCGGCTGTCGAAGGGCTTGACGTATCCGAGGAAGAGCCCCGCGTACTTCTTTTTCGGGGTGAACGCGATGGCGCGCGAGCCTTCGAAGGGCGCGTCGGTCGAGGCGAAGTCGACCGTCGAATCCCAGGAGTGGTTCAGCCAGCCGGCGCCGAGCGCGTCGCCGAAGACGCCGGGGAGCGGGCCGGCCGCCGGCGCGGGCGCCGGGGGAGGCGGCGGCTCGGGTTCGGCGACGGGCTTGTCGAGCTCGGCGAGGGCGGAGGGGAAGCCCCAGGCGGTCACGAGGTCGCGGAGCCGCTTCACTTCGGCGTCGTCGCCGCGCTTCTTCGCCTCGAGGGACTTGTCGCGGATCGCGAGCGCGGCGCGGCGCGCGCGGGCTTCGACCTGCGGGGTCTGCTCGTCGATCGCGGCGGTCCACTCGGTTTCCGGGTGGCGTCGGCGGGCGACGCCCAGGAACTCCGCGGCCGGACGGAACTCCTCGCGATCGAGGAACGCGCGCACCTTGTCGTTGATCTCGCGGAGCTCCGCGCTGAACGACGGGGCCGGCGCGGGAGGGGGCGGCGGATCGGGGCGGACGATGGGCGGGGGCGGGGCCTCGTTCGGGAGTGGATCGTTCCGGGTCACCGGCGTGCGGCCGGATCCCATGGCCATGGCGATGAGGATGAGGATCACTACGGCTCCGACGACGGCGGCGACGATCAGGGTGTTTTTGGACGAGTCGGGCGCCGGCGCGGTGGCGCGGACGGTGGCGGCCTTGAACTTCGAGGAGGAGTCGGGGTTGGGGAGGAGGATGCGACCGGAGGTGCTGATCTTGGGCGGGGTGTCGGTCTTGGCCTCGGGCATGGAGGCGAGGAGGTCCTTGACGCAAACAGGGCAGGCGGCCTTGCCGCCGACCTTGAAGGCCTTGCCCTTTTCGAACTCAGACCCCAAGAGCCGGGTCTGGCACTTGTAGCAGTAGAGGATTTCCTGGCCCATGCTCGCCGCTGGTTACCCCGGTCGACCTGCCGTCCTTTTCTACTCCCTTAGAACCGTCGCCCAAGTGTACACGGTCTGGGTGCAAATCTCACGCGAAAACTGCATAATTCATGGTTCATGGCTCCGGAACTGCCGGCGGAACTCCCTGGGGCTCATCCGCTTGAGCTCCAGAAACTTTCGGTTGAAATTCGAAAGGTTGTTGAAGCCCGAGGCGAAGGCGATGTCCGATACCGCCCGGTCGCTCTCGATCAGCTCGCGGCAGGCCAGGCCCGTCCGCAGCTCGTTGAGATAGGCGACGAGCGTCCGCCCGGTCTTCCGGCGGAAGAAGCGGCTGAAGGCCGGGACGCTCAGGTGCGCCGCGGCCGCGGCCTCGGGCAGCGTGATCTTCTCGGTGAAGCGGTCGTTGAGCAGGCGGCAGACCCGGTCGATGCGCCCCGCGTCGCCCCGGCGCAGCGCCGGGAGGAACTCGCGGCTCGAGAGGGGCTGGACCTCGCGGGAGCGGGCGAGCAGGTCGAGCACCTCGAGCAGGGCCGCGAGCCGGGCGAGGCCCGGGAGCCGCTCCATGCCCTCCATCTTCCGCGCGGCCGCCCGCTGGGTCCGGCCCGTGAAGCGCAGCCCCCGTCCGGCGCGCCCGAGGAGCCGCCGCGCGGGCGCCAGCTCGGGCGCGCGGAGGAAGTCCGGACCGAGGAAGGTCTCCGTGAACTGGCAGAAGACCGCCTCCTGCGGCCCGCGGCGCCGCGGATCGGAGTCCCAGGTGTGGGGGAGGTTGGGGCCCAGGAGGACGAGGTCGCCGTCCTCGTAGGGCTCGATGGAGTCGCCGACGAAGCGGCGGCCGCGGCTGCGGACGATCAGCGTGAGCTCGATCTCCGGGTGGACGTGCCAGTAGAAGCCGAAGCGCGGGTCGACGCGGCGGCGGCAGATGAAGGAGGCGGCGCCCCCCGGCGAGACCTGCTCGATCCTGGCCTTCATGGTACGAATGTATCACGAAGGCGAGGGTATGCCCTGAAGAAGCAATATAATAGTATCGGAAATGGATCATCGGGGCGTAGCGGAATCCGGGGCCGGGGGGCATACTCCGATCATGAAAACGATGACGGCGCCCGATCTCGACACGGCCTACGCGCTTCCCGCGGACGCGATCCGCTTCTATCGCGAGAACGGCTTCGTGAAGCTGAAGAACGTGTTCGGCGCGGAGACGCTCGCCCACTACGGGCCGGAGATCACCCGCAAGGTCCACGAGCTCAACACGCTGCACCTGCCCATGGAGCAGCGCACCACGTACCAGAAGGCCTTCCTCCAGGTGATGAACATCTGGACGAAGAGCGACGTCGTGAAGGAGTTCGTCTTCTCGACGCGGCTCGCGCGGATCGCGGCGGAGCTGATGGGGACGGCGGGCGTGCGGATGTACCACGACCAGGCGCTCTACAAAGAGGGCCGGGGCGGCTTCACCCCCTGGCACGCCGACCAGTACTACTGGCCGCTCGCGTCGACCCACTCGGTCACCGCCTGGATCCCGCTCCAGAAGACTCCGATGGAGATGGGTCCGCTCGCCTTCGCGCCCAAGAGCCAGCTCTGCGACGTGGGGCGCGACTTGGAGATCAGCGACAAGAGCCAGCAGCAGATCGAGAAGAAGCTGCTCGCCCGGAACCTCGGCCAGTTCGAGGAGCCCTTCGACCTCGGCGAAGTGAGCTTTCACTCCGGCTGGACCTTCCACCGCGCCGGCCGCAACCTCACGGCGCTGCCCCGCGAGGTGATGACGGTCATCTACATGGACGAGGACATGCGCCTCGCCGCGCCGCGCAACGAGAACCAGCAGCAGGACTGGGACGCCTGGTGCCCGGGGGCCAAGGTGGGTGAACTGATCAACACGCCCTTCAATCCCGTGCTCTGGAGTTCCCGAAGCTGAACCGTGAATGGCCACAGAGCCCACGGAGCCCGCAGAGAAAGATCCTCTCTGTGGGCTCTGTGGCCAATAAAGGGGGGGGCTTACTTCTTCGAGGCGCCGGCGCCTTTGGCGCGGACGTAGAGGCCGGTCAGCAGACCGAAGCCCATGGGGGGCAGGACCGACCAGCTCAGCAGGAAGGCCTGCAGCTTGTCCCAGTCGATCTTGACGTCCTTCGCGTTCCACCACTGGATCGCGGCGCTGAGGCCCGAGAAGGCGCCCGAGAAGATCGCGACGCCGATCAGCACGCCCAGCACCATCATCACCCAGGCGTTCGCGCCCCACTTGGCGAAGCGCCCCAGCAGCGCCGAGGTG
>JACQFK010000629.1 GCA_016200125.1 Planctomycetota bacterium | reverse complement strand
TCTCATGCGGTCCAGCCCGCGCCGAGCGCGGCCTCCAGGTCGTCCGACTCCTCGAGCACCCTCACGGGGATCCCGCGCGAGCGGAGGAAGAAGACGACCTCGCGGCTCTTCTCCACGACCTCGGCGCGCGGCGGCGGCCAGCCCGAGATCGCCGGAAACGAGAAGTTGTTCACCAGGAACATCGCGACGCGGACGCCGCGGCTCCGCAGGGTCTCGACCAGGTCGCCCGTCGCCGCCAGGTCCAGGTAGACGGTCCCGGAGACGAGCACCAGGGTCGAGCCCGGCGGCACGAAGGGCAGGGTCTGCAGGAGGACCTCGTGGAGCGGCGTCGTGCCGTCGAGCCCGGCGCGGATGAGCTCGTAGAGCGCGAAGGTGAGATGAGTCTCGCCGCGGCCCGGCGGGACGTGCAGGGTCTTCGCCCCCATGCCGGCCACCTGCACGAAGGCGCCCGAGCGGACCGCCGTCCAGATCGCCGACGCGGCGCTGCGCAGCACGTACTCGAGCGTCGACTTGCGCCCCATGCCCGCGCGGTGGCGCCGGTCGAGGTCGAGGACCACGGTGAAATAGGGCGCCAGGTCGACTTCGACCTCCTTCACCATGAGCGTGCCGCGCCGCGCCGTCGCGGGCCAGTGGACACGGCGGAGGTCGTCCCCCGGGCGGTATTCCCGGACGCCCATCGGCACCAGGCTCTGGCCGGGACGCCCCGCCGACGTCTCCTGGGGCACCAGCGTCGAGCGGGCGCCCAATTCGGCGAGGCCCGCCACGTCGTACACCTGCGGGAACACCGCGAAGTCCTCGGTCAGCGGAAGGATCGCGGCGGCGTGGAAGAGCCCGGCGGGGTCGCTCGCGTGGATCTGGATCGGCCCCACCGGGTGGATGCCCCAGTGGCGCGAGCAGAACGACGAGTAGCGGAGCCGGCGCTGGACGCCGGGCTCCAGCGGCCCGGGCTCCAGCATCCGCTGCTCGACCGCGATCGAGGGCCCGAACGAATCGACCACCTCGATCATGCGGGCCGGCCGCCGGCCCTCGAGGATGATCTCGACGGACACCTCGTCGGCTTCGAAGGCGCTGGGATAGAGAGAGCGTCGGGCGGAGATCCCGTCCAGGGGCCGCCGGGCGGCGCTCCACGCGGCGATGATCATCGCCGACCAGGCCGCCGCGAGCGCCAGGAAGGCCGGCAGCCCGAGCGCGAGGCCCAGCAGCGCGAGGATGACGATCGCGCTCAGCAGGAACGTGCGGTAGAGCGTGGACCTCGTCGCTTCCACGTCGTCACACGGGTTCGAAATCGACGGGCACTTCGACCTCGTGAAGCGCCGCCTCGACGACCCGCGCGCCGTCCACCCCCTGGACGCGGGAGCGGGACTTCACGACGATGCGGTGGGCGAGCACCGCGGGAGCGAGATGCTTGACGTGGTCGGGCGTGACGAAGGGGGCGCCCTGGATCACGGCGAGCCCCTGGGCGGCGCGCATGAGCGCCAGGCCGCCGCGGGGGCTCGCGCCGAAGTGGGCGTGCTCGTCCTGCCGGGTCCGCGCCAGCAGCCGCTGGATGTACTTCAGGATCGACGGGTGGACGTAGACGTGGGCGACGTTGCGCTGGACCTCCGAGAGGCGCGCGCCGTCGAGCACCGGCTGGAGCGACTCGATCGGGTGGCGCTCCTTCTGCGCGGCCATCATCTCCACCTCGGTCGCCTCGTCGGGATATCCCAGGGAGAGGCGGAGCAGGAAGCGGTCCAGCTGGGCTTCCGGCAGCGGGAAGGTGCCGGCCAGCTCGATGGGGTTCTGCGTGGCGACGAGGAAGAAGGGGTCGGGCAGGGGGTGGGTGGTCCCGTCGACGCTGACCTGCCGCTCCTCCATCGCCTCGAGGAGCGCCGACTGGGTGCGCGGCGTCGCGCGGTTGATCTCGTCCGCGAGGAGGAGGTTCGTGAAGACCGGCCCGCGGCGGAACTCGAAGCTCTGGTCGCGCAGGTTGAAGATCGACGTGCCGGTGACGTCGGAGGGCAGCAGGTCGGGCGTGCACTGGACGCGCCGGAACTCGGCGCCGATCGAGCGGGCCAGGGCCCGGGCAAGCATCGTCTTGCCCACGCCCGGTACGTCCTCCAGCAGCACGTGCCCGCGGGCGAGGAGCGCGGCCACCGCGCTCTCGATCACCCCGCGCTTGCCGAGCACGACGCGTTCCACGTTCTCAACGATCTGAAGGCCGACCGGTTTGGCCATGGGTAAAAGTATGTCGCGGCGAAGGCAGGATTGCAAAAGCAACCCGACCCCCTTAGAATCCCGACTCCATGCCCCGCTTCTTCGTCGAGAAGATCACCCAGCCGGCGCTGCTGTCCCCCGAGGAGTCGCGCCACGCCCTGCGGGCGCTGCGGCTGGGACCGGGCGACCGGGTCACGGTCTTCGACTCCCGCGAGACCTGGAGCGGCTAGATCGAGTCGGCCGCGGGCCGGGTGACAGTCCGCCTGCTGGAGAAGCTCCCCGCGCCGGCGCTGCCGAGGGTGGTCGTCGCAGCCGCCGTGCCCAAGGGGGCGCGCCTCGACTGGATGGTCGAAAAGCTCGCGGAGCTGGGGGTCGCGGAGTTCATCCCCGTCCGCTTCGCCCGCAGCGTGGCCGAGCCGGGGGAGGGGAAGCGCCGGCGGCTCGAGAAGATCGCCGTCGCGGCCGCCAAGCAGTCCGGCGCGCCGGTGATGAGGATCGCCCCCGAGCAGGAGGCCGGCCGGCTGCCGGCCGACGCCTGGCTCGCCTCGCCGGGCGGCACGGAGCGGCCTCCGACCGGCGGCGGCTGCGTCGTGGTGGGCCCCGAGGGCGGGCTGACCCCGGAGGAGGAGGCGCGCTTCTCGCGGCGCTTTCATCTCGGCCCGACGATCCTGCGGATCGAAACGGCGGCGGTCCTCGCCGCCGCCCGGCTGCTCTCATGAAGAAGCTCGCCGCCTTCGACCTCGTGGTCCTGGGCTACATCGGGATCGTCAGCGCGATCGTGCTCGCGTTCCGCCCGGAAGGGACGCTGGTCTATCTCGGGTATCACGTCCTGGCGGTCGCGCTGATCGGGCTGCTCATCCTCGCGTACGAGCGCATGGGCGGCCCGCTCTGGACCTTCTGCCGCTTCTGGTACGTCCTGCTGCTGTCGGCCTCGGCGTTCCGCGAGATGCACTACCTCATCCCCCAGGTCCATCCCTTCGCCGACCACGCCTTCGACTTCAAGCTGAGGGACCTCGACCGTCGCTGGTTCGGCGACGTGGACGGCTTCTTCCTGTCCTGGCCGCTCCTCCTGGTCGATCTCCTCCATCTCTGCTACTGGTTCTACTTCTGCTCGACCCTGATCCTGGGCGGGGCGCTCTACGTGCGCAAGGAATGGAACCGCCTGCGCGAATACCTGTCGGTGGTGATGACGGGGCTTTTTCTATCCTACCTGGGGTACTTCCTGGTGCCCGCGATCGGGCCCCATCACTTCTTCCATCCCCGCCCGCCCCAGCTCGACGGCCTGATCCTGGGCGAGCGGCTTCACGCGGCGATCCTGGCGGCGGAATGGTCGATGCCCGACGCGTTCCCGAGCGGCCATTCGCTCGTATCGATGATCGTGATCCTGATGTCCTGGCGGCTCCACCGGCCGACCTTCCGCTTCGTGGTGGGCCCTTCCCTGGGATGCGTCATCGCCACGATGGCGCTGCGGTATCACTACGTGGTGGACGTGCTGGCGTCGATCGCCCTGCTCCCCGCGGCGGTCTGCCTGGGCCTCGCCCTTCACCGCCGCTGGGACGCTCCAACGTCGTTGGAACGGTAGCAGTTACTTCTTGTCTTCCTTGGGGGGCTCGGCGGGCTTGGCTTCGCCGGCGGGCGGGGCGGCGGGAGCCGGGGCGCCGGCCTTGGGCGCCTCCGCGGGCTTCGCCTCCTCCTCCGATTCCTCGAAGACCTCGTTCATCTCGATGCCGTCGACCTTCTTCCGGAGGATGTAGTAG